>CAYWND010000099.1:0-8425 GCA_964459085.1 uncultured Oceanibium sp.
CCAGCACCGAAAGGCCCGAAGAAAACCGTGCCGAACGGGCGGTTGGCAAAACATGGTTCGGGCCGCCGACATAGTCGCCGATTGCCTCGGGCGTCCATGATCCCAGAAAGATCGCGCCGGCATTGCGGATGAACTGGCTGAGGCCTTCAGGGTCTTCGACACACAACTCCAGGTGTTCCGGCGCGATCCGGTCTGATATCGCGGCGGCCTGCGACAGATCCCGGGTCACGATCACCGCGCCATGGTCGCGCCAACTGGCCCCAGCGATCTCGCGCCGCTCCAGTGTTGCCAGTTGCGCCTCGACCGCGTTTGCCACGGCCTTGCCTGTCGCCTCGTCATCTGTGACCAGAATTGCCTGCGCGGTTGCGTCGTGTTCGGCCTGGCTGAGCAAATCGGTGGCGATCCAGTCCGGATCCGCCGTCCGGTCGGCAATCACAAGGATCTCGGACGGGCCAGCGATCATGTCGATCCCGACTTGGCCGAACACCCGAGCCTTCGCTGTGGCGACGTAGGCGTTTCCAGGACCCGTAATCTTGTCGACCGGGGCAATTGCGCCCGTGCCATAGGCTAGCGCTGCGATGGCCTGCGCGCCGCCGATCCGATAGATCTCGTCCACGCCGGATAGGCGCGCCGCCAACAGCACCAACGGATTGATCTGGCCCCCTGGCGTAGGCGCGCAGATCACCAGCCGCTCAACCCCTGCAACCTGCGCGGGGATTGCGTTCATCAAGACTGAGGAGGGATAGGACGCCAGGCCACCGGGTACATATAGCCCAGCCGACTGAACAGCGGTCCATCGCCAGCCCAACTCGGCCCCTTGCGGATCGGTCCACCGTGCGTCTTCGGGGCGCTGTCGTAGATGATAGGACCGAATCCGCTCGGCCGCCAATTCCAGTGCCGCACGTTCCTCGGGCGGAACCGTCGCGATTGCGGCGTCAACGTCCTGAGCGGGAATGCGCAACGTTTCAGGCGTCAGATCCAGCTTGTCGAACTTCGCCGTCAGGTCGATCACCGCAGCATCGCCGCGCGCGCGTACATCCGCGATAATGTCGTCAACGACCGCCCCGACATCCGCCTCGGTTTCGCGCCGCGCGGTCAGGAAGGCATCGAACTGACGTTCGAAATCGTCGCGTCTGGCGTCGAGATGGAAGGGCATGTTGGCTCCGCTGCTGGTGGGCTTCTGATTAGCCGCCATCTTCGCGGGCCTCAACAGGGGAATGAGCGATCAGTCCTGTGGATGCTCGGGCGCCTTGCCGCTGACCGCGCGATAGGGCCTGGTCACATCCTTCAGTTGCATCTCGATGCACTCGACATCCAACGCGATCTGCCCGTCGCCGGCGATATTGAACACAATCCGCCCGGCGCCGTCATCTGTAGGTTCGAACCCCAGCGACAGCACGGACAGAATCAGGTCCCTATCCCCAGGGTCGATGCCGTTGGATTTGACGCGGGTCACATCATCCACGACCAGCAGACTACGCACCCGTTCATAATCGCGCCCGGCACTATCGGCCGCGGCCTTATCCTCCCACCGGAACCGGTTCAGCAATACTGCGAATCTGCGCCGTCTGGGCAACCAACTGATTTCGATCACCGGCAGCACCGCGTCCTGAACAAGGGCCGAGATAACGGCCAAATCTTCTGCCGTCCGGGCGGTCAGGGCCAATGGTGGCTCGTCGCCGTCTTCGAACCGGGCATCCGCCATTAGCCGTCCCCGTCAATCCGTTCGATCGCGGCGCCACAGGCGCCAAGTTTGTCCTCGAGCCGCTCGTATCCGCGATCCAGATGATAAACCCGGCCAACCAACGTCTCGCCCTCGGCGGCCAGGCCTGCGAGGATTAGTGAGACCGAGGCGCGCAGGTCCGTGGCCATCACCGGCGCGCCCTTCAGGCTTTCGACGCCAGTCACGGTCGCGGTCCCGCCCGAGACGTCAATCTGTGCGCCCATACGCATCAGTTCCGGCGCATGCATGAAGCGGTTTTCGAAAATCGTCTCTTCCAGGCGCGAGATGCCGTCCGCCAGCGTCAGGGCGGCCATCATCTGCGCCTGAAGGTCGGTTGGAAAACCGGGGTAGGGTTCGGTGGTCACGTCCACGGCACGAAGACGGCCGTTCGGGCGGCCTACGGTCAGCGCGCCTTCGCTTTCATCGATTTCCAGCCCCGCCGTCTCGAGCTTCTCGGCGAAGGCGGTAACCAGGGCACGGCGTCCGCCGTTCAGTCGGACCGTACCGCCAGCCAGCGCCGGGGCCAGCATGTAGGTCCCCAACTCGATCCGATCTGCGACAACACCATGCGTCGCGCCGTGCAGGCGGTCTACGCCCTGTATCTCGATCTGCGAAGAGCCATCCCCGGAAATCTGCGCCCCCATGGCTCGCAGGCAATCGGCCAGATCCACGATCTCGGGCTCGCGCGCGGCATTCTCGATCACCGTGGTGCCGCGCGCCAGTGTGGCGGCCATCATTGCGTTTTCGGTTGCTCCGACACTGACCTGCGGAAAGACGATCCTGCCGCCCTTCAGCCCGCCCGTGGCCTTTGCATGCACATATCCGTCCCGCAAATCCAGATCGGCCCCAAGGGCTTCGAGCGCGGACAGGTGCAGATCCACCGGCCGCGCACCAATCGCGCATCCGCCTGGCAGCGAGACCACCGCATGCCCCTCCCGCGCCAGCATCGGTCCCAGAACCAGGATCGAGGCTCGCATCTTGCGCACGATGTCATAGTGCGCGGTGTGGTTGCTGATCCGTTCGGTCCCGATGGCCAGAACTCGCCCGCCCTGCAGAGCTGCGACCTCGCACCCAAGCGATTCCAGCAATACCGACATCGTACGGATATCCGACAGCCGTGGCGCGTTGGTCAGCGTTAGCGGCTCGGACGTCAATAGTGCCGCGGGCATAAGCGTCAGGCACGCATTCTTCGCGCCGGAAATATCTATCTCACCACTCAGGGGCGTACCACCCCGTACCAAAATGCTGTCCATACTGCCCCTCGCGCGCTCCTTGGGCCCTCAGCCGCCCTTGTTGTCGCTTTTGTCCACTGCCTTGCCCCCTCGGGCGCGCGCCTGATCCTTGCGTTTGCGCAGGTTCTTGCGCAGCGCCTCGGCCAGTCGGTCGGACCGGTCGGATGCGCCCGCCTGCGCTGATGTTTTCTTGTCCGTCCGTGGGGTCATTCCCACTACCTATGACAGCCAAAGGCGCAGGTCCAGTCCCGGCACTTTTTCAGTTGCACTCGATACAGGATCGGCTAAAAGCCCTGCACGCAATCCACGCGTCGCCGCAGTAGCTCAGTGGTAGAGCGCACCCTTGGTAAGGGTGAGGTCGGGAGTTCAATCCTCCCCTGCGGCACCACCCTCATCTTCCAGTTGACCGTACCGTCCCATAAAAGGGTCGGTGTTCAGGCGAGGCAGGCCCGTGAGAGTGTCCTGGTCGTCTGTGGCGGGCCGCGCGAAACTCCGATCGCTTTGAACGGAAATCCCCCTCTGGCCCAGCCAGTTCTCGCTGGTGCCCAAGCAGCCTTTGACGGGTGCTGCCGGATCGCGTTAGGTGCGCTAGAGACCGAGGTAACCGAGATCATCCCATGAGCCTGACGGACCCTGACAGGTTGTTGCCAGCCGAACCGGCACTGCGCGATCTGGCTCGCGCGTTGTACCAGATCGTCCACGATCTTCCCATTGTCAGCCCGCACGGGCATTGCGACCCCCGTTGGTTCGCCGAGGACGCCCGGTTTCCCAATCCGGCACAACTGTTCGTGGTCCCTGACCACTATGTCTTCAGGATGCTGGCCTCCCAGGGCATACGGCTGGAGGATTTGGGCATTCCGCGTGCCGATGGCGGCGAGATCGAGGCCGATCCGCGCACCATCTGGCGCCTCTTTGCGCGGAACTTCCACCTGTTTCGCGGCACTCCATCTGCGATGTGGCTGGAGCATTCGTTCGAGCATGTATTCGGCTTGGACACGCCTTTGAATTCCAAGAGCGCTGACGCGGTTTACGATCATATCGATGGGCTATTGGCCAGGGACGAATTTCTTCCGCGCGCGCTGTTTGACCGCTTCGGGATCGAGGTGCTTGCCACGACTGACGGGGCGCTGGACGATTTGCGATGGCACAGAATGATCCGTGACAGCGGCTGGCAGGGTAGGGTGATTACCACCTACCGGCCGGATTCGGTGGTCGATCCTGATGCGCCCGGCTTTGCGGGCAATGTCACCCGGCTGGGCGAGATCACCGGTCAGGACACCGCGACATGGGCCGGGTATCTGGATGCTCATCGTGCCCGCCGCGCGGTATTCCGCAGTTTTGGCGCGACTGCCACGGACCACGGACACCCATCGGCCAGAACCGAGGATCTGCCCACAGCCGAGGCGGAAGCGCTGTTTCGGCGCGTGCTGGACGGGAAAGGCACAGCCGATGATGCGGACGCCTTTCGCGGCCAGATGTTGACCGAGATGGCGCGCATGAGTGCCGAGGACGGGATGGTGATGCAGATCCACCCGGGTTCGCGCCGCAACCATTCGCCAAGCGTTTTCCTGGCGCATGGGGCGGACAAGGGCTTCGACATTCCAGGGCGTACGGACTACGTCACTGCGCTGAAACCGTTACTGGATGCGGTCGGCATGGATCCAAACTTGCGCATCATCCTGTTTACGCTGGACGAGACGGCCTATGGGCGTGAATTGGCCCCTTTGGCGGGGGCCTACCCCTCGCTGATGTTGGGGCCGCCGTGGTGGTTCTTTGACAGCGCCGAAGGTATTCGCCGCTACCGCGAGGCCACAACCGAGACCTGTGGATTCTACAACACCGCTGGCTTTAACGATGACACGCGCGCATTCTGTTCCATTCCGGCGCGGCATGACGTTGCCCGCCGTTGTGACTGCGCCTATCTGGCCTCTTTGGTGGGCACGGGGCGCCTGCGCCTGGCGGATGCCGAAGAGCTGGCGGTCGATCTGGCCTACGGCCTGGCCAAGCGGGCCTATCGGTTGTGAGTGTGCCCCGGCTGACGCGCCCCTCCACGCCGCGCCATGGTGTCGGGATCGTACATCTTGGCCCGGGCGCGTTTTTTCGCGCCTTCAACGCGGTTTATACGCATCACGTTATGGCGGCATGCGGCGGAGACTGGGCGATCCGGGCCATCAGCCTGCGCAGCGCGGACATTCGCGACCAACTGCACCCCCAGGGCTGCGCGTATACCTCGGTCACGATGGTGCCCGATGGTTCGACATCCGAGGTAATTGATAGCATCAGCGAAGTTTTGGTGGCCCCTGAGGATCCGGCAGTTGCGGTCGCGGCCATGGCCGATCCGGCAGTGTCCATTGTTTCCATGACGATTACCGAGAAAGGGTATTGCCACCACCCGGCCACCGGCAAGCTTCGCCTCGACGATCCAGATGTCGCCTTCGACCTTGAGCATCCGGCAGCCCCCCGAACCGCGCCAGGCCTGATTGTCCGTGCCCTGGAGGCGCGCAAGTTGGCAGGCGCACGGCCTTTCACCGTGCTGTCTTGCGATAATCTTCCGAACAACGGGCGGCTGATACGCGGTGTGGTTCTGGAATTTGCAGACCGGATCAACGCCGATCTGGCTGCATGGATCGATACCGAGTGCCGGTTTCCCGCGACCATGGTCGATCGGATCACGCCCGCCACGACCAGTGCGGATATCGACCGCCTGACACAGGCGACCGGCCTGGTCGATCAGGCCTGTGTGTTCCACGAGCCTTTTCGGCAGTGGGTGATCGAGGATGATTTTGTCGATGGCCGCCGACCCGACTGGGACGTGGCGGGCGCGCAGTTCGTGCGCGACGTCGCCCCGTTCGAGGCGATGAAGTTGAGGTTGCTAAACGGCACCCATTCCTCGCTGGCCTATCTGGGCTATCTGGCGGGGAAAGAGACAATTTCCGACACCATCGCTGATCCCGATTTCGCGGCCTTCTGCCAACGTCTGTGGCACACTGAGATTTTGCCGACCGTCCCTCCGCCCGAAACCACCGATCTGGTAGCCTACTGCGCTGCCCTGATGACCCGCTACGCCAATCCAGCGATCCGCCACAGGACGTGGCAGATAGCAATGGATGGGTCGCAGAAACTGCCCCAGCGAATCCTGGGCACGATCCGTGACAACCTGGCAGCGGGTCGGCCCATTGATGGACTGGCCCTGGCGGTCGCGGGGTGGATGGTCTATGTCGGAGGGGTGGACGAACAGGGCGAGCGGATCGACGTGCGCGATCCCCTCGCCGATCGGCTGAGGTCAGCCGTCGGGGGACATCAGACGGCTGCTGACAATGTGTCCGCCCTGTTGGCCGTCAAAGAGATTTTCGATCCCGATCTTGCGGCAAACAAAATGTTCCGGTCCGCAGTTACTGCTGCGTTCGAGGGGCTGGCCGCCCATGGCGCCGCGGCGATGGTGAGCAGGGCGGCAGCCCGATAGTGCTGGTCAAACACGGCGGATCGCCGCCCGTGAAACTAGCCGAGTTTGGTCAGGAACGCCTCGTATTCGGCTTGGTCCATGTCCACCGTCTCGGCCCGCTCAGGATAGTCATCATCCGCGACCGCCTGACGAAAGGCCCCGAGTGCTGCGCGGCGTTCTTGCGCGATCTGCTGTCGCAGAGCGTGGATGTCGCCGAACGCACGCGCGTGACGCGGGCGGTGGGGGGCCTCGCCGCAGATGTCGTTTTGGAACAGATATACGATGTCAGCACCTGATCCCGATCCCAGAGAACTGGTCACAAGGCGGGTCCGGCGCGAAATCTCGGCCATTACCGGGGCCACGATGACCTCGGCCTCGACCGAAAAGGCTCCGGCATCCTCCATCCGGCGAAACGCCTGCCACAGCGCCAGCGCCTCGTCCGCGGTCCCGCCGATCGCCCGCAGACCGCCGTTCCAGGTCGACCGGCGGGGGACCAATCCCAGGTGGCACATGACGGGGATCTCTTCTCGCGCCAATATCTCGACAATATGGGGGCCGCGGGCGGTATAGACGCTGTCGGCGCCGTCCTTCATTGCCGCGAAGGCGGCGCGTAGAACGTCGGAGCTGGTGGGATGATCGGGCAGGGCTACGGCGGCGGTAAAGAACATGTCCGGTGCGCCCTGGCGAACGGCCCGGGTGTTTTGCGCGTTGCCCATGATCAAGTCCAGACCGGCATCGCGGGCGGCCGCGGCCTCTTCGGTGGTGTTCGCCGTGGTCTGGACCAGTTTGCGGACACCTTTGAGCGTCCGTAGATCCGCTGCCGTATAGTTCCGCTGCGATAGCTTCGCATCCCAGTCATAGATCCGTTTCATGCGCCCCTCCGCCATTGGTCAGGGTGCAGTCTGATGCCGCCGCGCGCGCATTTCCAGAACCAAAAACCCGATCACACCCCCAGCAGGCGAGCGTTTCGGGGAAACCTCGTCATGTTTTCGTAGCCGGTTTCGGTGATGACCACCTGATCTTCCAGCTTGATCGAAAACTCCCCACCCTCGCGCGAGATCAGCGCCTCGACGCACAGTGTCATGCCTGGCTGCAATTCGTAGTCGAAGGCGCCATCTTTCCATTTGTCGGGATAGTCCAGATGGGGCCACTCGTCACATAGCCCGACGCCGTGGGCCCAGCACGAATACTTTTGCTTTTGATAGATGTCCGGCAGCACGTGCGCCTTTTCCATCAACTCGCGGAAACTGCGGCCGGGGGTCAGCAGCGCCATGTTGTGGTCGATATGCTCCCACCCCAGGCGGTAATCTTCGATCATTTCGGGTGACGGATCCGCGTCTCCCAGCCAGAAAGTGCGGCTGATGTCGGTGCAAATCCCATAAGGCCCGATAAGGTCGGTGTCGTAGGCGATGATTTCATTGTTCGAGACGATGCGCGGGCCGCATTCCTGGAACCATGGGTTCGTGCGTGGCCCCGATGCCAGCAGCCGGGTCTCGATCCACTCGCCGCCCCGTTTGATGTTTTCGGCATGCAGAACCGCCCAGATGTCGTCTTCGGTCATGCCGGGTGCGGCGGCGGCCTCCATCACTTCCATGGATTTCTCGCAGGACAGGATGGAACACCGCATGGCCAGCAACTCGTCCGGTCCCTTGATGGCGCGGGTGTGTTCGGTCACTTCCTCGCCATCCATGATCTCGTAATTCAACGCCTCGAAGGCACGCAGGCCGTGGATCATGATCTTGTCGATGGCCAGCCGCGCGTTTCCCGGGGCATGCGCGCGCAACACCTCGTCCACGTCGGCCGCAAAGGCGCGCGCCGCGTCCGCAGTGCGGTCACCGGTCGAGAAATAGAACATCGATGCGCCCGAGCGGACCTCTCGGACCAGCGGGTTGAAATCGGCGAGGAAGGGCGAGTTCTTGTAGTCCCACAGCACCATGTGCCCATCGGCACAGACCAGACAGGCCCGGAACGGATTGTGGGTGTTCCAAAGCTGCATGTTGGTCGTGTCTGTCGCATACCGGATGTTCA
>CAYWND010000100.1:0-8394 GCA_964459085.1 uncultured Oceanibium sp.
GAATGCAGCGTCGCCAGGTCTACGCGCTGGAGGAGTCAGAGCGCATTCTGGACGACCTGATCGCCTATTGCCCAACCTATACCGAGGCCTATAACCAGCGCGCCTTTACCCGGTTTCTCAGAACGCGCCTGGACGAGGCGCTGGCTGATATCGAGATTGTCCTCGACCGGAACCCTTACCATTTTGGCGCGCTGTCGGGCAAAGCCCTGACACTTATGCAGATGGGTCGGGCCGAATTGGCGCAGGACGCGCTGCGACAGGCGGTCAAGGTGCATCCTTTCCTGCGCGAACGCGCCATGCTGCGCGAACCGGTTGATCCGATCTGATCGGCGGCAGGCGCTTGAAAACAGGGCCTTTCTGACGCAGTGTTGCGCCAGAAAGGCGACCTATGGCGGAATACTTCCAGTCCACTTCGATGATCGTGCATCTGGCGGCCCTGTTGCAGGTCATGGCGCTGATGTTGCGCGACCAGATCCGTCTTCGGGTCCTTCTGCTGGCCGGGTCGGTGCTGTATACCATCTACTACGCTGTGCACCCCGCCACGCCGCTGCTGGACGCGATGTTCTGGAGCGCGCTGATGGCGCTGGCGAACGGCTACATGATCGTGGTTCTTTTGCGCGAACGGCGCCTGGGCGCGATGGATGTCGTCGAAGAGCGGATCTATGATCTGCTGGGCCAGCCCCTGCCTGGGCATTTTCGCAGGATCATGTCATCTGCGCGTAAGATCGATGCCGCGCCCGGCACTCAACTGACACAACGGGGCATCGCACCCGACAGGCTGTATTTCGTTCATCACGGCATCTGCCTGATCGAGATTGCCGACGGGGTGTTGCCTTTGAGGGATCCCGGCTTTATCGGCGAGATTTCCCTGATCCTGCGGCAGGGGGCAAGTGCGACCGTGACGATGCCCGAAGGGGGGTCGTATCTGGAGTGGTCCCACAAGGATTTGAAGGCCATGTTCGATGCGCATCCGCCTGTACGCGCGTCGTTCGAGGCGCTGATCACACGCGACCTTGCGCTCAAGCTGAAGAATTACTCAGGCGCAGCCGAAATGCCCAGCGAGGCCGCGGTGTAATACCCCACTGCTGCGGTGATCGCGGTGAGGAAAATGCCCCACACAACATCCGTGACGACCATGGACCAGGTCCATCCCTTCAGCGTTGTCATGTTCGTGGCCTCGTAGGTGCCGTAGGCCAGGAATCCCAGAATGGCGCCATTCACGATCGCAAGACCAGGACCGCCCGCCTTGAGCGCAGGCAGCACGCAAAAATAAATGACGCCCGCGACATACGCGGCGTAGAACCCGGCGGCAGGGGCCAAAAGAATGTCTTCGCGCAAGAGCGGGCCGACATGTTTTTCGAACAGTGGTCGCATGACGCGGGTCAGCCAGACGGCGTCGATCGCGAGAAATGCAAACAAGCTGGCGAGGTAGACAATCACAAGGGACATCAGCGGGCCTCCGGTATCGCTGCCGTCCCGCTAAGCTAGGGCAAATCGGTGACAATCCAGCAGAGGATGCGGGATCACGGCAAGATCAAGAGATCACAGACCGGTCCATACCCTCGCGCTGTGCCTGTTTCATGTTTGCATCCGCCCGATCGATCAGACTGGCACGGGTGTCGCCGACGCGCAGCATCGCACCGCCAAACGACACGGACATCGCGCCAATAACCTCGCCCGATTCTTTCGAAACCCAATCAAGTGTCTTGAACCGCTTGCGCGCAAACTCGGCAACCGCGAAACCATCCCGGTTTGTTCCATCGGGCAGGACTATGGCAAACTTCGCGCCTTCAAATCTGGCCGCGAACTGGCCCGGTTTCAGGGCCTTGGCCAGTTGTTCAGCAAACACCTTCATGATGTTGTCGGCCGTCGACAGTCCCCATTTGTCGCCGATGGCTTGAAGGTTGTCGATGACACCGACCAGGATCGACAGATCCGTCTTTTTCTGCCGCGCCTCGAACAGGGCGTTGTCCAATGTCTCGTCCAGCATGCGCCGGTTCGGCAGGCCGGTTAGGTAGTCCATATTCGACAGCCGCCGTGCCTCGATCAGATCCCCTTTCAGTTTGCTGACATGGCTACGGCTTTTTTCAAGCTGGACCCCCAGTTTCTGCGCCGCTGACAGGTGTTCCTGGTTGGCGACGTGCAGTTTCTTGATGATGTCCGAAAGCTCTTGCTTTGATGTGCCCTGCACCAGCGATCGCTTGACGTTTCGCAAAGTGCCCGAAAACATCGAGTTGTGCTGGATATTCTCGTCCATGGCCGACGAGACGCTGCCAAGTGTCCCGATCAGTCCCGCGCTGATCTGATCCATATCATCGCCCATCGACCGTGGCGAGATGTGATCGTGGTAGAGCCCGGTCAGATAGTCCACGCTGATCGCCTGACCCGTGTTCATCGCCAGATCCAGCGTTTCATTGATCGCCTTGTTTCCGCGGGCGGCATAGGTATACCAGACCTCGTAGACGGCAGGGGTTAGTGGCGTTCCCGCCTTCTGCGCAAACCGAATCGCCCGTGTGGCGACTTCGTCGCCGCCACCCGGATCGCTTTGCTGCGCTGCCTGTAGTCCGCCTGGATGCATCGGCCCCAATTCCTGTGTCCCTGGAAGTCCCGGCAATGGATAGACCCATCGGCCTTTCCAATCGGTAAAAACGGGCACTGGAAAAAAGGGGGCCGACGCGGTCACCCGCCCCGCGGTGATCAGCCCATACACCACCGCATGATGGCCTTTTGCGCATGCAGCCGGTTTTCGGCCTCGTCAAAGATGACCGAGTTCGGGCCGTCCATGACGGCGCTGGTCGCCTCTTCGCCGCGATGTGCGGGCAGGCAGTGCATGAACAACGCAGTATTGCCATTGGCATCCAGCAGGTCCTGGTTGACCTGATAGGGGCGCAACTGGTTGTGACGACGCTCGCGCGCGCTTTGCGGGTCATGCATCGACAGCCAGGTGTCCGTGACAATCAGGTCTGCGCCATCCACGGCCGCCACCGGGTCGCGTTCGATGGCAACCTTCGACCCTTTCGAGCGGGCGAAACCGACCGCATCGTCTGATGGATCCAGCGTCTGGGGACCGGTGAAGGTCATGTCGAACCCAAATTGTCCAGCCGCGTGCAGCCATGAGGAACAGACGTTGTTCCCGTCCCCCGACCACACAACCTTGCTGCCCGAGATGTTGCCGCGATGTTCTTCGAACGTCATGACATCAGCCATGATCTGGCACGGATGACTTTGATCTGTCAGCCCGTTGATGACCGGCACAGTAGCATGCTCGGCCAACTCCAGCAGGGTGGATTCGTCAAAGGTCCGGATCATGATCATGTCTACGTATCGGCTGAGCACGCGGGCCGTATCACCGATCGTTTCCCCGTGACCCAGTTGCATCTCGGACCCGGTCAGCACCATCGACTGACCGCCCATCTGCCGGACGCCGACATCAAAGCTGACGCGGGTCCGGGTCGATGGCTTTTCAAAGATCAGAGCAACCATGCGATCTTTGAGCGGCAGTTCCGCATCCGGCGCGGCCTTGGGCTGGCCGTCGCGCGCGGCCTTGACCGCAGCGGCATCGTCGATGATCGACCTAAGGTCGGCGGGCGTGGTTTTGTGGATGTCCAGAAAGTGCCTCATGACCCCGCCTCCACGGTCGCCGCGGCCGCATCCAGGCGACGCAGGCCTTCATCGACCTCTGCATCCGACAGGTTCAACGGTGGCAGGATCCGCACAACGTTTTCTGCCGCAGGCACGGTCAATACATGGTTCTCATAGCCCTTGGCGATCACATCTGCGTTCGGTGCCTTGCACACAATGCCAAGCATCAGACCCTCGCCACGCACGGCCTCGAACACATCCGGGTGGCTGGCCACCAGACCTTCCAGTCCCTGACGAAGCCTGCCTGCAACACGGCTGACATTATCGAGGAAACCATCCTCGAGGATCACATCCAGAACCTCGCACCCAACGGCGCAGGCCAGCGGGTTGCCCCCGTAGGTAGACCCATGGGTGCCGGCAGTCATGCCCAAAGCCGCGTTTTCGGTTGCCAGGCATGCGCCCAAGGGAAAGCCGCCGCCAATCCCTTTGGCGACCGCCATGATGTCGGGGGTCACCCCGGCCCATTCATGAGCAAACAATTTGCCGGTCCGGCCCATGCCGCACTGGATCTCGTCAAAGATCAGCAGGATGCCATGCTGGTCACACAGATCACGCAGACCTTTGAGGCACTGGACCGGCACCGGTTTGATCCCGCCCTCGCCCACGACAGGCTCGATGATGATCGCCGCGGTTTTGTCCGTGAGGGCCGCATGCAGCGCGTCGTGGTCGCCCCAGGGTACATGATCAAAACCCTCTAGCAAGGGACCGAACCCGTTGGTCAGCTTGTCGCCACCAGCAGCCGAGATCATGCCCAGCGTCCGACCGTGGAATGACCCCGCAAAGGTGATCATCCGATTGCGGTCCGGCTGCCCTTTGGCGTCCCAGTACTTGCGCGCCATCTTGACGGCGCATTCCATCGCTTCGGTGCCGGAATTGGTAAAGAACACGCTGTCGGCGAATGTGTTCTCGACCAGTGTCTCGGCAAGCCGTTTCTGGTTCGGGATCTCGTAGAGGTTTGACGTGTGCCACAGTCGTCGGGCCTGACCTTCCAGCGCTGCAACAAGGCGCGGATGCGCGTGGCCCAAGGCGTTCACGGCAATGCCGGCGCCCAGGTCCAGATAGCGATCCCCATCCTCGGTCATCAGCCAGGGGCCCTCGCCCTTTTCAAAGGACAATGGTGCCCGCGCATAGGTCGGCAATACGGGCGAAATCACGTCGATCTCCTCTGCTATTCAAAACGCGAAAGCCCCGACGGCGGGTTTTGCCGCGGGGCTGACCGCGTTTTGCCCCAAGGGCGCACACCTGTCAATTCGTGTGGGATGGGATCAGCGTTCAGGTTGGTTCTGCAAAATGACACATTCAAACTGCAGATTGCGATTCGAATCACCGAACGGAGCGCCCCCGATGCCGCCAAAACTGATCCCACTGGTTGCCGCGCTGCTGATAAGCGGTGGCGCGATGGCACAGGACACGACCGCGCCAGCGTCCGACACCGATGCCGAGGAACAGCCTAAGGGGCCTGACTTCAACGGTCGCCTGACCGGTACGTTTTCCAATCGTAACATTGATATCCCCGTGGTTTGCAGCGGCTTCGGTGGCGGCGGGCGGGTCGCTGTTCAGAGCGATCCGGGCGACGATCCGACCCAGGATACGACCGGCGACGGGGTTGTCGCGGATATCGAGGCGTTTCCATCCGGGGACATCAACCTGAACCTGATGGCCGCAAACGCACGCAGCAAGATCTCGGACAGTACCGCGACGATCGAACGACGCCGCCTGACGTTCGCGCTGACAATGACGTTTGTGGGCGGTGGGGAAGAGCGGGTTGAAATCGACGTGGACTGTCGAAACCGCTAAGCCTGCCGGTCACGCCTTCAGCTTGAATCCCACACGAAACCACCACCAGCAGATCCCGGCCAGCACGGCATCGACCGCAAGCAGCGCTGCCAAGCCTAACGCAGGTGGGGCGTCTGATGCTCCCAGCGCGGCAAAGCGCATGCCGTCGATGGCATAAAAGAAAGGGTTCAGGTGGCTGATCGTCTGCATCCATTCCGGCAGGACAGTAATCGAATAGAATGTTCCCGACAGGAAGCTCAGCGGTGTCACGACAAAATTGGTGATCGCGGACATATGGTCGAACTTGCGGGCCAGGATTGCCGCCATCAGACCCAATAGCGCCATCATCGCGGCACCGGCCAGCGCAAAGGCCAGTGCCCATACCGGATGCGCAAGCCCGATACCGACATAGGGAAACACAGCGCTCGCCACCAGAATGGCGACCAGCAGCCCGCGCAAAACGCCGCCGGTGATATAGCCGATCGTCAGCTCGGCCGCCGAAAGTGGCGGCATCAGCGTGTCGACGATATTGCCTTGAATCTTGGCCGACAGCAGCGAGCTGGAGGTGTTCGCAAACGCATTCTGGATCACCGTCATCATCAGGATGCCCGGGGCCATGAATTGCATGAATTCGACAGACGCCTCGGCCCCACGCCGCGCACTGAACGCCAACGTGAAGACCGACATCAGAAGGCACGCGGTCACCAGGGGGGCCAGCAAGGTCTGTGTCCAGACATTCGAAAAACGCTTCACCTCGCGCGCGATCAGCGTGGCAAGACCAAGCCAATTGACCCGCCCGAACCGGCGACTGCCCATGTTCGGGGTCGACAGAGTGCCCCGCGCGTCGCCGCTGTTGGTCGAAATGTTCATGGCGCGTCTTGTAACCGGTCAGTCAGGGGTTACAATAGGGGCAAGTCGCGGGAGTGCATGACGCAAGGGCGATGACCCTGCGGTGTCATTAGCGTTTCGCCCAATGCTAGTCCCGACAGCGACAACCCGAGACGGAGAGACTTATGTCCTGGACCGATGAACGCGTTGAGATGTTGAAGAAGATGTGGTCCGAAGGCCAGTCTGCAAGCCAAATCGCCAAGGAATTGGGCGGCGTGACCCGCAATGCCGTCATCGGCAAGGTACATAGACTGGGACTGTCCAACAGATCTTCGACACCCAAGGAGTCCGAAGCCCCTGCAAAGCCGGTCGAGACGACCAAGGCAAAGGCGGCCGGCAAGAAGGAAACAGCTACCAAGAAGCAAGTGGCTGCAGACGCCGCGCCCGCCAAGCCAGCGGCCAAGGAAGTCACCGCGCCGCAACGCGCGAAACCGATTGTCCCTGCAGGTCAACCTCTGCCCCCACAGCCCAGCCAGTCAGAGATTTCCGAGGAAACTCGCGCAAACCTTGCGGCGCTCGAGAAGAAAGCCAAAAAACTGTCGTTGATGCAATTGACCGAGCGGACATGCAAGTGGCCCATCGGCGATCCAGCCACCGAGGATTTCTGGTTTTGTGGACACCCGGTACAACCGGGCAAGCCCTATTGCGAAACCCATGTGGGCGTGGCGTTTCAGCCAATGTCCAGCCGGCGCGACCGGCGTGCGGCCAGTCGGTAAGGTGCACCCTGCCCACAGCAGCAGATACGAGGGCGTGCGGCCATGAAGGATCTGCACGCGACCTTTCCGTTCGACAACAGCTACGCCAGGCTGCCTGACCGGTTTTTCGCTCGGCTGGATCCGGTGCCCGTGGCCAAGCCGGGGCTGATCGCTGTGAACGCAAAGTTGGCAGCGGAACTTGGCCTGGATCCCGAGGCACTCAGCAGCCCCGACGGATTGTCGCAACTGGCGGGCAACACGATCCCGGACGGTGCCGAACCGTTGGCGATGGCCTATGCTGGCCACCAATTCGGCGGCTGGGTTCCACAGCTGGGCGATGGCAGGGCGATCCTGTTGGGCGAGGTCATCGACCATCATGGCCAACGCCGAGACATCCAGCTAAAGGGATCCGGACGCACGCCGTTCTCGCGTATGGGGGATGGACGGGCCTGGGTCGGCCCGGTCGTCCGCGAGTATCTGGTCAGCGAAGCGATGCATGCGCTGGGCATTCCGACCACGCGATCGCTGGCTGCGGTGACAACGGGCGAACCTGTCATTCGGGAAACCGATCTGCCCGGTGCGATCCTGACGCGTGTCGCCGCCAGCCACATCCGCGTCGGCACTTTTCAGTATTTTGCGGCCCGCGAGGATACGGACGCGCTGTCACGACTTACGCAATATGCGCTGGAGCGGCACTATCCCGAACGCCTGGATGACGAGACCCCGGCCCTCGCCCTTCTGGACGCAGTCGTCAGCGTCCAAGCGCGCCTGATCGCACGCTGGATGGGCGTTGGGTTCATCCATGGGGTTATGAACACCGACAACACAACAATTTCGGGCGAGACGATCGACTACGGGCCGTGCGCCTTCATGGACACCTATCATCCAGAAACAGTGTTCAGCTCGATCGACCAATTCGGACGTTATGCCTATCGCAACCAACCTGTAGTCGGACATTGGAATCTGGCGCAGCTTGCTTCAAGCCTGCTGCCTCTGATCGACGATGATACGGATCGGGCGATCGCGCGCGCGACCGAGGTCATCGAACAATTCCCGGCGCGCTATAGATCAGAATGGGCGGATGTCTTCACGTCAAAGATCGGGCTACCTGGCGGGGCCGAGGGCGACGCTGAGATGGCAGACACGCTGCTAGCTGCGATGGCCGTTGCCCAGGCAGATTTCACGCTGACGTTCGCGGCCTTGACAGAGGTCGCGGCCGGCAGTGCTTTTCCCGCCACTCTCGCCGTAGACGTGGCCCCGCTGGACGAATGGGCGCAAGGTTGGCGTGCCACCGGCAGACTCGAACGGGCGGCCATGCACCGGTCAAACCCGGTGATCATTCCGCGCAACCACCTTGTCGAAGAGGCGATTTCGGCCTCGGTCAACGGCGATC
>CAYWND010000101.1:0-8389 GCA_964459085.1 uncultured Oceanibium sp.
TGCCAGACCATCGTGGGCGCGGTGCCCGTGGCCTGTTCCAGCGCCACGGCCATGTCGCGATCACAGTTCGAGCCGGGGAAGACGATAACGGCTGATTTCATGCGTCAAACCTCGAAATAACGGCCACGCCGGGGGGCGTAGGGCCGTTGAACGCCCGCAATTCTGCGGACGCGTCAGACAGCCCAACCTCGCGCGCGATCAGCGGGCTGAGGTCTACAGCCCCCGACGCGATCAGATTGAACAGCGGCGGGTAAGCGCGCGCGGGCATACCCCGGCTGCCATAAAGCGACAGGTTGCCCAGGTAGACCGCGCTCATGTTGATTTCCATCCGCGCGGTGTGGCCCACAGGCATGCCGACCTGTACATGACGTCCAAGCGGGCGCAGGCATTCCAAGGACGCGTTCGTTGTGGCCGGGATCCCCAGCGCCTCGACCGAGACATGCGCGCCACCGCCAGTGATCTCGCGGATCGCTTCGGCTGCGTTGCCGTCGGCTGCATTTACTGCAGCATCAGCCCCCAATTGTTTGGCGTGGTTCAGTTTTTCCTGAACAATATCGACGACAACGACGCGCGCGCCCAAGGCCTTGCCCAGCAGCATCGCCGACAACCCGATCCCGCCGGTGCCGTGGACCGCCAGCCATTCGCCGGGTTTCAGATTGGCGCGACCGGTCAGAGCGTTCCACGCAGTCGTGACCCGGCACCCCAGGCCGGCGGCCATCACAGGCGCCATATCCTCAGGCAGGTATGACAGATTGTGATCGCGCGGCACGGCGATGTATTCGGCGAACGCGCCCGGTTCGACAAAGCCCGGCACTCGCTGGTCCGAACACGAGTTCTGTTCGCCCGCATGGCAATACTCACAGGACCCGCAAGCCAGAATGAACGGTGCGATCAGCCGATCGCCGATCTTGTATCGCGCGTGCGGCCCTGCCGCCACGACCTCGCCGCAATATTCGTGCCCGGGGATCTGCGGGGGTTTAACACGGGGGTGTTCGCCCACCCAACCGTGCCAGTCGGACCGGCACACGCCGCAAGCCAGCACTTTCAGCACGACCCCATCGTCGGGGCAGTCGGGATCGGGCACGGTCTGCAGGTCCAGGTCTTCGTTATAGGCCACCATGACCGCAGCCCGCATCAGACGATCTCCACCGCGTAGTCCTCGATCACGGTATTGGCCAGCAGTTTCTCGCACATCGCGGAAACCTCGGCCTTGGCCGCCACCTCGTCCGCGGCCTCTAGCTCGATCTCGATCAGCTTGCCCTGTCGAACCGACCCGACGCCGTCGAACCCCAGGGTCCCCAGCGCGTGCTTGACCGCCTCGCCCTGGGGGTCGAGGACGCCCTGTTTCAGCCTGACGAATACTCTTGCCTTCACGACCGTCCCCTTACTGCACCAGTTTCGGACCGGACACCCGGTTGCCGTTGCGCGGCATAACGCCCAGCCGACGCGCCACTTCGGTATAGGCGTCGGCCAGATCGCCGATGTCCTGGCGGAATACGTCCTTGTCCAGTTTCTGGCCGGTTTCGATATCCCACAACCGGCACGAGTCGGGCGAGATTTCGTCCGCCACGATCAGGCGCTGGAAGTCGCCGTCATAGATCCGCCCGATCTCGATCTTGAAGTCGATCAGCCGGATGCCGACGCCGTACATCAGGCCCGACATATAGTCGTTAACCCTAAGCGCAAGCGCGACCATGTCGTCGATATCCTGCTGGGTGGCCCACTGAAAGGCGATGATATGCTCTTCGGTCACCAGCGGATCGCCGAGCGCGTCGTCCTTTAGGTAGAACTCGATGATGGGGCGGGGCAGCGAGGTACCTTCCTGGATCCCCAGCCGCTTGGACATCGACCCTGCGGCAACGTTTCGCACGACAACCTCAAGCGGGATGATCTCGACCATCCGCACCAGTTGTTCGCGCATGTTCAGCCGCTTGATAAAGTGCGTGGGCACCCCGATCTGGTTGAGACCGGACATGAAGTGTTCGGAGAGGCGGTTGTTCAAAACCCCTTTACCTTCAATGACATCGCGCTTTTCCGCGTTGAATGCGGTGGCGTCGTCCTTGAAGTACTGGATCAGGGTGTCGGGCTCGGGCCCCTCGTAGAGGATCTTGGCCTTACCCTCGTAGATCATGCGGCGGCGTGCCATGCATCGCTCCGGGTTTGAGGAATTGATTGTCCTATAGGGGAACCGCGGGGGAGGGGCAAGGGAATCGCGCCCCATGCCCCTTGTGCGGCCCTTGCCCAGGAATTACGACAGTAGGGAACACGACACTTTCCGGGAGGATCGGATGACCACCTTCGATGATCGCGAACAGACGTTTGAAAAGAAATACGCGCATGATGCAGAGATGCAGTTCAAGGCCGAAGCGCGGCGCAACAAGCTGCTTGGCCTGTGGGCCGCGGGGCTGATGGGCAAATCGGGCGACGACGCCGAAGCCTATGCCAAGGACGTTATCCGGTCCGATTTCGGAGAGGCGGGCGATGAAGACGTCTATCGCAAGGTGTCCGGGGACCTTGGCGATCTGGCGTCCGAGGACGAGATCCGCGGCAAGATGACGTCGCTTCTGGCCGAAGCGAAGGCCCAGGTCATGGACGAGGCCGACTAGGCCCTGTGCCGCAAAAGACATTCCGCAATCCCAAGGGGCTGCCACACAAGACATGCGTATCTTGTGGCCGCCCGTTCATCTGGCGCAAGAAATGGGCGCGGGACTGGGATAGCGTGAAGTATTGTTCGAACCGTTGCCGGGGCTTTGCCAGGAGACGGATCAAAATCGACGCGCCGGTCACATCACCGCGTTGATCGCCTGCAAAATCTTAGGGCTGTCGGGTTTCACGAAGCTTGCGAAGTGATCCGCGATGCGGCCGTCGCCATCCAGCAAGATCTTGTGAAAGTTCCAGCGGGGCCGCACACCCTGATCGGCTGCCCACGCATAGAAGGGATGGACGTTTCCGCGTCTGACGCTGGTGATCTCGGTCATTGGCAAGGTCAGGTTATAGTTTATCTGGCAGAAATCCTTGACCTCGGCCTCGGTCGCCAGTTCCTGGCCACCAAAGTCATCCGAGGGCACCGCCAGGACGTGCGCCCGACCTTGCAGTCGCTCGTGAAGAGCCTGCAGCGCCTCGTACTGGTAGGTGAAGCCGCACAGGCTGGCCGTGTTGACAATCAGAACCGTCTGTCCGCGCAAGTCGCCAAGTCGGATTGTCCCGCCATCAATGGACGCAAACTCGAAGTCTGGAACGGCCTGCGCCAGCGCGGGTGCGGCGGCGGTCATCCCAAGCAGAACCGAAAATCCCCGTCGGGTCAGCATGTGACCTCTCCCTTGATGCGACATACCCTTTATACGGTCGCGTCACAGGATCGGTTCTGTGCCTCAGTCAAAAACCCGGGCAAAGATCGTATCGACGTGCTTGCTGTGATAGCCCAGATCAAAGCTGTCCTCGAGTTCCACCTCGCTCAGCGCGGCGGTAACCTCGGCATCTGCCTTCAACTCGGTCAGGAAATCCTTGTCTTCCTCCCACACCTTCATTGCGTTGCGCTGGACCAGTCGATAGGCATCCTCGCGGCTGACGCCCTTTTGGGTGAGCGCCAGAAGGACGCGTTGCGAATGAACAAGGCCGCGGAACTTGTTGAGATTACTCAACATATTGTCAGGATAGACCACCAGCTTGTCGATTACCGAGGTCAGCCTGGCCAACGCGAAATCCAGCGTCACGGTGGCATCGGGGCCGATGTTCCGTTCGACGCTGGAATGGCTGATGTCCCGCTCGTGCCAAAGTGCGACATTTTCCATCGCCGGGACCACCGCCATACGCACCAGCCGCGCCAGACCGGTCAGGTTCTCGGTCAACACCGGATTGCGCTTGTGCGGCATCGCGCTGGAGCCCTTTTGTCCCTTCGAGAAGAATTCCTCGGCCTCCAGAACTTCTGTGCGCTGCATGTGACGGATCTCGACCGCGACGTTTTCGACCGACGAGGCGATCACCCCAAGAGTGGCGAAAAAGGCGGCGTGCCGGTCACGGGGAATAACCTGGGTCGAAATCGGCTCGGGGCGCAGCCCCAGCTTGTCGCAGACATGGGCCTCGACCGCCGGGTCGATGTTGGCAAATGTCCCCACCGCGCCGGACAACGCCCCGGTCGCGACCTCGTCCCGTGCCTGTTCCAGGCGCCTGCGATTGCGTTTCATCTCGGCATAAAACCGTGCAAAGGTCAGGCCCATCGTCGTCGGCACGGCATGGATGCCGTGGCTGCGACCGATGCGGATCGTGTCTTTGTGTTCATACGCGCGTCGCTTTAGCGCGACCAGCAGGCCATCCATGTCGTCCAGCAGGATGTCCGCCGCCCGGACCAGTTGGATGTTGAAGGTCGTGTCCAACACATCTGACGAGGTCATGCCCTGGTGGACGAACCGGGCCTCCTCGGCCCCGATGATTTCCGCCAGATGGGTCAGGAACGCGATTACGTCGTGCTTTGTGACCGCCTCGATCTCGTCAATCCGCGCGATGTCAAACTCGACATCCTTCGCTTTCCAGACCGCCGCCGCACTGTCCCTGGGAATGACACCCAGTTCCGCCTGGGCATCGCAGGCATGCGCCTCGATCTCGTACCAGATCCGGAATTTGCTTTCGGGGGACCAGATCGCAACCATGTCGGGACGCGAATATCGCGGAATCATTATGTGTTTCCTTCAACTTGAGGCTTAGCCGCAGCGGTCTTAGACTTCCCGTGCAGTCAGGGCAAGAAGGCAGAGCACGGAACGGAATGGATACGAATGGCCACATCACCACGCTGAAGGATCTGGCGGGGGACTGGGTATTGTCCCGCACCATCGACGACCGCTACGGCTCGACCACCATGGCGATGGAGGGCACAGCCGCATTCACGCGCGATGGTGAAGACTGGTTTTATCGCGAATCCGGAACGCTGACGCCCCAAAATGGGTCCGCGATGCAGGCCGAGCGAACCTATATCTTTCGTGAAACCCCCGGAGGCGCCCTGGTTCTGTTCCGGGATGGCAGTCCTTTCCATCTGATCCGCTGGTCTGACCCGGTGGCGACTCACTTCTGTGAACCAGATACGTATCGAGTGGCCTATGACATAGATCAGTGGCCACAGTGGACGTCGTGCTGGACCGTAACCGGTCCACGCAAGGACTACGTTTCGACGACAGTCTACACGCGGCCTTGAAGTTGCCGGGCATTTCATGCGACTTGAAGCACAACGAAGATTTGCAAGGGGACAAGACACATGGCAGTTCAGCAAACCTCGGTGCTGCATGAGGCACTGTGGAGAAGCGAGGGGACAGCGCTTTGGGTAAAGCGGGTTCTCTTGGTCATCGCGGGTATCGCAGCGCTGGCGATCGCGGCGAAGATCAAGGTGCCAATGTGGCCGTCGCCCGTGCCGATCACACTGGGTACGTTCGCGGTTCTGACCATCGGCGCGGCCTATGGCCCGAGACTGGGGCTGACGACGATCCTGGGTTACATGATCGTGGGTGCTGCCGGGTTTGACGTCTTTGCGTCGTCTTCGGCTGAAAAGAACGGGATCGAGTACATGCTGGGCGGGACCGGCGGGTACCTGGTGGGATACATCCTTGCAACCCTGGCACTGGGATACTTTGCCCGGCTCGGCTGGGATCGGAACGTTTTCAAAATGGGCGTCGCGATGCTGGTCGGGAACGCGCTGATCTATGTGCCCGGCATTCTTTGGCTTGCGCATCTCTACACGTGGGAAAAACCCATTCTGGAATGGGGCCTCTATCCGTTCCTGATCGGGGATGTGCTGAAGTTGGCGTTGGCGGTTGCCATCTTCCCGGCCGTTTGGCGGCTGGTCAAAGGACCTGCAAAGTAAGCCACGACTTCAACACATGTGACCGGAAACCCCGCCGCTGCATCGGCGGGGTCTTCATTTTTCCAGGGGCCTGTGGCGGGGTCAGACCGGTTGCCGCGTCCACCGCGCGTCAGCAAACTCCAAAGTTGGTTTTTCCTGGAGTATCTTGTCGATGCGCACACGATACCGAAACTCCGGTTGGATAAAGTAGGCAGGCTCGACTGCCCCGGGTTCGAACTTGTCCGGCAAACCCCTGTCAGACCGAACCGCGTTATTCAGCAGGTGATCGATGGACCCCCCGTGCGGCTCGCGTGCCAGGTCCCGCCCTACAAGTCTTTGCCACAGCGCAATCGCATCCAGCGAGTTCGACTGAGACGACACCAGCAGATGCTTTTGGGTCTGGTACATGTGCGCAGCGAACACGATCGCCAGGATCGATCCGATGCCGCGCCCACGATAGATAGGCTGATGCGCGTTGAGGATCTTGATGTGCAGGGCGACGAAGTTGCCCATCTGGGGAAGGGGTTCACCGCTCGCGAAGGCGATGTCCTGACCATTGTGCCGAAAGTAAACAGCGGGTCGGATCTCGTAGGTCTCGGTCCGGGTACGTTCACGCGTGGTGGTCTCGATAAACTGAATGCGGTCGGGGTCGATGGGCGGCGCCGTCTTGATCATGGGCTGACGCGTCAGCACCAATACCGGGTCCAGCGGGCCCTCAATCTTCGCTGGCGTCGACGCCGAGGTCCGGGACATGCCCCCTCCGTTACCGAGTCGCCCCTCGCTGTTGCAGGGATTTTGACATCATACAGCAACCCTTGAGCGCAAAGCCTGGATGTTGCCAGGTGCTGCGTCCGGTGACCAAAAGCAAAGGCCCGCCCAATCGCGACGGGCGGGCCTGTTATCGCTGCCCCGATCTACTCTGCGGCGTGCAGAACGATGACCGGATCCATGGCGTCCAGCTCTTCCTGTGGCAGGTGACACTTGATCTGGTGGCCCGAGGCCAGGTCGCGCATTGGCGGCACCTCTGTCTCGCACAGGCCGCCGGGTACAGCCGCTTTGCGGGGACAGCGGGTCTGGAACGGACATCCCGATGGCGGATTCATCGCAGAAGGAATGTCGCCTTCCAGCACGATGTGCTTTTTCTCGACACTGGTGTCCGCGATCGGTACGGCCGACAGCAACGCCTCGGTATAGGGGTGGTAAGGTGGCGAGAACACCTGGTCTGTGGACCCTATCTCGACCACATGCCCAAGATACATCACCATCACCCGGTTAGACAGGTAACGTACGATGCTGAGATCGTGGCTGATGAACAGCAGAGTCGTCTTTTCCTGACGCTGAATTTCCATCAGCAGATCGGTAACTGCCGCCTGAACAGACACGTCCAGCGCCGAAACGGGCTCGTCCGCAACCACGATCCGGGCGCCGCCCGCAAAGGCGCGCGCGATCCCAACACGCTGCTTTTGCCCACCGGACAACTGGCGCGGCATGCGCTCGGCGAAGGCGCGGGGCAGCTTGACCAGATCCAGCAATTCCAGCATCCGCTTGCGGCGATCGTCGTTGGTCTCGCCAACCTGGAAAATCTCGAGCGCGCGGACGATCTGTGACCCCACAGTCATCGATGGATTGAGCGTGTCGAACGGGTTCTGGAACACCATCTGCACGGACGAGACCGTCTTGGTATCCCGATCCTGGATTGGGGTGTCCTGGATTTCCTGGTTGTCCAGGATGATCTGCCCATCCGTTGCCGTTTCCAACCCCATAAGGACCTTGGCAAAGGTGGATTTTCCGCAACCTGACTCGCCCACAATGGCCAGTGTCTCGGACTCTCGGGCCTCGAAGCTGAGCGTTTCGTTGGCTTTGACGACCTTGGTTTCGCCGCTGCTGCCAAACAGGGCAGACGCCGCGACCTCGTAGTACTTTTTCAAAGCGTCCATTTTCAGAACAACCTGACCCGGTTCGGTTTTCTGGGTCTGGTCCCCCGCCTGGATCGGCGCGTTCCAATCGATCTCTTCGAACCGAAGGCATCGGGTCGAGTGCCGGTCGTCGCCCGAGACTTCGAACATCGGGATGTCGTTTGCGTTGCAACGGCCTTCCTCGAAATAGTCGCAACGCGGGCCAAAGTTACAGCCCGGCGGGCGTTCGTGGGGTAGCGGGAAGTTGCCGGGGATCGCGACCAGGGGCCTTGCGTTCTTGTCTGCACCCGGCAGCGGGATCGACCGGAACAGCGCCTGCGTATAGGGGTGCTGCATCTTGTCGAACACATCCTGGATCGACCCGGTCTCGACCGCCTCGCCCGAATACATCACGCACAAGCGGTCACAGGTTTCCAGCACCAGGCCAAGATTGTGGCTGATGAACAGCATCGAGGTGCCGTACTTCTTGCCAAGATCCTTGACCAGTTCGACCACCGCGGCCTCGACGGTCACGTCCAGTGCGGTCGTCGGCTCGTCCAGGATCAGCAGCGAGGGTTTGGACATCAACGCCATGGCGATAACGATGCGTTGCTGCTGGCCGCCTGAAAGCTGATGCGGGAACGAGTTCAGCATTCGTTTTGGATCC
>CAYWND010000102.1:0-6632 GCA_964459085.1 uncultured Oceanibium sp.
CAAGCCCGGCCACAGCCAGTCCAGTCCAATGAATTTTGCTTGTGATTCTGCACGCCGCGCTGCGCTTCGGTATTCGGGCGTGTGGTGACGACGCGTGCAGCTTCTACAACACAACACGACGACGGCCGGCTTCGGCCATGCTCCGCCGCAGGGATTCGTCGGCACGCAGCACATCGATCACCCGCGTGCCAGGCCGCTGAAACAACCCGATCTCCATTACTCGCTCGCCGATCATGGGCGAGTCCTCGGGCACCGCCACTTCCGAAAAGAACTTCATCGTCTTGCGGTCGGTCAGCAGGTCCGCCATCGTCTCGCGATCCGGCAACAGGCGCGGCCCCAGCAGCCTCAGATATACCGCCCCGAACGCCGCCAGGCACAGACCCAACGGCGTGATCTCGAACAGCGTGAAAGGCGCCAACCCCTGGGCCCGCGCCACCCCGTCGACCAGCAAGTTGGTCGAGGTCCCGATCAGCGTGCAGATGCCACCCAGGATCGCCATATAGCTAAGCGGGATCAGCAGCTTGGACGCGGTCAGGCCCAGCCGCGAGGCCAGCGAGACCGCAACCGGGATCAGCATCACCACCACGGGCGTATTGTTCATGAAGGCCGACGCAAAGACCGTCGCCACCGCGAACAGCGCGATCACCCGCACCGGGTTGGTTTCCGCAGCCGCCGTGATCCGCTCGGTCATGGCCTGCAATGCGCCCGTGCGCACCAGCGCGCCCGACAGGATGAACATTGCCGCGATGGTCCAGGGCGCCGGGTTGGAAAACACCGCCAGAACCGCCTCGCCATCAAGCACGCCTGCCGCCAGCAGCACGGTTGCCCCCAGCATCGCGACGACTTCGGTCGGATAGCTCTCGCGGATGAACAGGATCAGCATCGCGGCCACTGTGGCCAGCGATAGCCATGCCGGGGCGTTGGCGATGGGGATCAGGTCGATCACACGCGGATCTCCGGTACTTCGGCACCGCAGCATGGCGCAAGGGGCCGGACGCGGCAAGGGCGTTGCGGCCCCGATGAACACGAGGCAAACGCACCGACCCGGCGCTCAGGCCGTGTCGGGTTCCGCGGACTTGCCTTTTGGCTGAACCAGCATAAGCCCCCCAAGCATCAGTGCGAACGCCCCCCAGATCCAGGCAGAATAGACCTCGCCCAGCAGCAGCATGGACCAGATCACACCAGCCGCCGTCACGACATAGGCCACCTGAGCTGCGAATACCGCACCCGTGCGCCCGACCAGCCAGACATAGCCGACATAGGCCGTCGCATGCGCCGCGGCGATCACCGGAATGGCCGCCTCGGGCAGGCCCCAGGGGACGGTCAGATCAATCCACGTGCCCGTTGCCAGAGCCGCAGGAACCGTGATGATCGAGGCAACGACGCTGGCCCCCCAAAGGACCTGCAGGGGATCGAGCCCACGGGTCCCGAACCGCGCAAGATAGTTGCCTTCGATGCCATAGCAAAACGGGGCGATCAGTGCGATGGCGACGAAAATCGTCTGGGTGCCCTCGGGCAGACTGGCATCGGGGCCGACGATCATCACAACCGCGACCACACCCAGGATCAGCCCTGCAAACCGCGCAAGGTCCGGCCGCTCCAGTCGCAGCGCCAGGGCGATCGGCAGCGAGAACATGGGCACCAGCGCGATGATGATCGCCATCACTCCGGCAGGCAGTTCGGCCGCCGCGCGATAGGAAAAGCTGTTGGGCACCACAGTCCCACTGAGCGCGATCACGACATAAAGGGCCAATACAGGGCGCGAGATCACAAACGGCGTGCGCCGCAGGATCATGATGCCGGTCAGTATCACGCTCATCAGCAGAGTCTGCCACGCGATCAACCCCATCGGTTGATAGCCCGTCGACACCGCGATTTTTGTGACCGGTATGGTCAACCCCCAGCTTAGCCCCAGGGCCACCAGGACCCCATAGGACATGCCGGGGCTCACGCGCCGGGACCCGCAGTTTCCAGCCGGCCGCCAACGCGAACCGGACAGACAGATACCGCCGTACCAGTCCGATCGTTCGTCTCGACGAACACTCCCGACAGGGTTGCCTCGCCGCTGGCAGGAGTGAATCGACCCTTTGCCATGCCGGTGATAAACCGGCGCATCGGCTCGGCCTTGTCCATGCCGATCACGCTATCATAGTCGCCGCACATCCCCGCATCGGTGATATAGGCGCTGCCCTTGGGCAGGATCTGGGCATCCGATGTTGGGACATGCGTGTGCGTACCGGCGATCAGCGAGGCACGACCGTCGCACCAATGCCCCATCGCCATCTTCTCGGATGTAGCCTCGCAATGAATATCCACCACCACCGCCTGAACCAGGCCGCCCAGCGGCGCCGTCTTCAGCGCCGCATCAATGGTCGAGAACGGATCGTCATAGGCCCGTTTCATGAACACCTGACCCAAAACCTGAGCCACGGCAATCTTGCGCCCATCAGGCAATTTATAGGTCTGCATGCCGCGCCCGGGGGCGGTCTTGGCATAATTCAGCGGGCGCAGGATCCGGGGTTCGGTGTCGATATAGCCCAGCATGTCTTTTTGGTCGAAGGCATGGTCACCCAGCGTGATGCAATCCGCCCCCGCCTGCAGCAACTCTTCGGCATTGGTCGCGGACAGCCCGATGCCGGACGACGCGTTTTCTCCATTCACGACGATGAAGTCCAGGCGCCAATCGGCCCGTAATCCGGCCAGCTTGGACCGAACTGCGGCCCTGCCCGTGCGACCGACAACATCTCCCAGAAACAGAATGCGCATCCCGGTGTGCTAGTCGCCTGCTTGCCCCAAGGCAAGCACGAAGTCGCCCCGAACTCAGGATGGGAAATATGTGCCCGCCTCGGTCACCACCGCATCTAGCGGCTGGTCCGTTGGTTCGGTCGGCAAATGCTTGGCAAACTGCGCCTCGTAGGCGAAACCAACGGCATAGGTCCTGCGCCGCGCGCGCAAGCCCTCCAGCGTCCGGTCATAGAACCCGCCCCCATAGCCCAGCCGATAGCAGGCCCTGTCAAAAGCCAGAAGGGGCGAGATCAGAAGCTCGGGCGCCAGCACCTCGGACGTGTCGGGGATCTGGGCCCCATAGGCGCCTTCGATCATCGGGGTGTCAGGGGTCCAGGCGCGGAACTCCAACGGCTTTCCCTTGCCGGTGACGACCGGCAGGCACGTGCGATACCCCAAAAGGTGCAGCGTGGACAGAACCGGCATCGGATCAATCTCGGTCCGGATCGGTGCATAGCCGGAAATAATCTCTAGTGCAGGGATTGCCCGGATATGCGCCGCCAGCGCGACGTGCGCCGGATGCGGATCAACCGATCCGTGCGCCTTGGCGCGCGCCTCGGCGCTGGCCTTGCGCAGCGTCGCCTTGTCGATCGCCTCTTCCATCGATTGCGCCACTGACCCCCGGCTTCCAGTCAAGTGGCGGGCCCGCAGCAGCCGTGGAGGCACTGTGATCCTTGAGAGCCTGGAAAACCAGGTGGGCGCCAGGTACGACAGGCCACGGCCCGAAGCAGAGCCAGCTCCCTCAAGAAGATGTAAGGCCACCAGGATGTTGGCCCCTGCACGAACCGAGCAGAACCCGCCATCGCGCAATATAGGCCGTCGGGCCGCGCTGGAAAAGAGGTGCAGATCGCAATTGCGCTTAACCGTGACTTAAAGCGCTGGGCCTAAGGCTCGGGTTATGAAAATCGAAACCACGAATCGCGCCGCCGTGCGCGCGTCAGACTTCAGACCCAGGATCGGCATCCTCGGCAACTTCTCGTTCAACGGAACGCCTCTTTCAGACCACGCGATCGCAACGCTGGCCGCACTGTTACGGGGCGGTGCCGATGTCAGGACCACCGCCCCGCGCAGGGGCATGTTCGCCGAAACGATCCTAGGCGAAGACCCCCGGGACGATTGGCAGCCCGACATACTTGTGCTGTATGCGCCGGTGGTCACCGCGGCCATGGCGCGGCGGGCCGGGTATCGGGACATGCTGACGCAACTGCGGGCGGTCGGCGCATTTTCCGCCAGGGCGCGGGATGTCGTGGTGATCTGCGACCGCAAAAGCGGTCAGGCGCGGCAGTTGGTGCAGTCCATGGTGATCCGGATGCTGCGCACCCGTATGCGCGCGAAGCCGCGCATCTACGGATTGGATATCAACGCGGCGCGCCTGGCCGGCAATTTGCTGGATCGGCGGATCCACACAGAAACCGACCTGGCCTGCGAAGATCGCGCCTTTGACCATATCGTCCGCCATAAGGCGGGATTTCGCCCCCGTTTGACCGAGGCTGCCGTCGTTCGCGCAATCTCGCGCCTAGGGGGCGACGATCCGCTCAAACCCGCGCTGCTGGCCGAGAGCCGTAAATTGCGCCCCTTGGCTCGCAAGCTGGCCAAGATGAACGCTGAATTGCTTTTGTCAATCGGGTGCAACCGCATCCATCCGTCTACGCCAAAGGTCATCCGCACCGCACTGGGTCCGTCCGGCAGCGGTCCCGGCATGACCCGGATGACGGATCACATGTCTGCACTGGGCAAGCCCCGGTCAAAGTGGATCGGGTACAGCACCAGGGCGCCGCGAACATCCCATTCCGATCCTCAGGTCGCTGCACTTGCAAGGCTGATCAGCGGTCATGCCCCGGATATCGCCGACCCGGATCTTGCCACTATGTTCGACCCCGTTGCGCCAGGATTGGAAGCAACGCGACTGGACTGGATCCTGCTGCTGGCCTTGCGGCCCCGGATCACGGACACAACAGACCTGCAAACGCCCTGGTCGGGTCCGGCCATGCGCCGCGTGATCGACGAACGCAAGGTGGCAACAGGCGGGTGCGACGCGGATCTGCCCCCGTCGATGGGCCTGATTTGCCATTCGACACCCGGCTCGGGCCTGGCCCGGAATGAGGAGATGAGCCTTCGGGCACTGTCCGCAGCGGGGTTGACGCCTGCGGTCGTGGGCCCTGCCGATCATGGCGCAGCAACCCGACCTCCGGTTGACCCGGGCCTCTCCGCGCCCGTCGCGTTGTGGCATATGAACGCCGACCGCATCCCCGAGGCGATGATCCAGCACCGGCGCTGGTCGGGCGCCTATCACATCGGCTTTCTGCTGTGGGAACTGGACCGATTGCCCAAGGCGCACCAGTTGGCGCTGGATCTGCTGGACGAGATCTGGGTTCCCACGCAATTCCTGGCCGATGTCTATGGCAAGGCCTTCGATGGACCGGTCATGACAATGCGCAAGGGCCTGTCCCTGCCTGACCCGGCAGCCTATCCCGGCCCGCCACCGGGGGTGACACGGTTCCTGACCTGTTTCGACTTCCATTCGTCGGTGGAGCGCAAGAACCCGCTCGCCGCCGTCCAGGGGTTCCAGTCCGCCTTTCCGCTGCGGTCGGACGTGGAGTTGATCGTCAAAACGACACCGATGCAACCCGGACACTGGGGCGATCCGAACGGCCAGATGGACCGCATCGCGGACATCGCCCGAACCGACGCGCGCATCCGTATTGTCGAGGAACAGCTGCCATTTGCCCAGTTGCTGGGCCTGATCCAAAGCGCGGACTGCCTGATCTCGACCCACCGGGCCGAGGGGTTTGGCTATCTGCCGGCTTACGCGCTGATGTTGGGCACCCCGGTGGCCGCCACCGACTATTCGGGAACCAAAGATTTTTGCGACGCGGCCAGCGCCTGGCCACTGGCCTGGCGCCGGTCACAGGTCCCGGCGGGTCACGCCATCCACGACACGCCAGGGGCGACATGGGCCGATGTTGACGTCGACAGCGTCGCGGCCGCGCTGCGCGACATCGCCGATCACCCGGACGAGGCCGCGCGCCGCACCGGGTTCGGGCGACAACGTCTGATGACGGAATATTCCGACGCCTCGCAGGCACAAAGGTACCACCGCCGGCTGGGCGAGTTGGGTCTGCTGACCACGCCTCTGGACGTGCCCGCAGAGACGCCCGCCGACGCCGCGCCCAGACTGGCGTCCTGAGCCGCAGTCCTCGACCCCTTGACCGGATGTTCGTGTTATGTTCATCATCCGGTCATGCCCATCCTACAACCCACCGGTCCCGCCACCGATGATCCTGCTAAAGCACCCGGCCTTGCGCCGGGCCAGTTGATCGCGCGCGGGGTGTGCCGCTATCTGGCCGAGATCGGGCATACCGGCCTGACCGAATTCGTCCCCACCCGGGGCCTCAGGGTCGACGTGCTGTCCCTGGCGCGCGACGGCGAGATCTGGATCATCGAATGCAAATCCAGCCGCAACGATTTCGTCTCGGACCACAAGTGGCAGGGGTATCTGGACTGGTGCGACCGCTATTTCTGGGCCGTGGATGCCGAGTTTCCGCGCGACATGCTGCCCGCCGACTCAGGTCTGATCCTGGCCGACGCCTACGGGGCCGAGATGCTGCGCGACGCGCCGCTGGACAAACTGGCGCCCGCGCGCCGCAAGGCGGTCACGCTGAAAGTCGCGCGCACCGCATCGGCCCGGCTGCTTCGGGCCACCGATCCAGACCCGTCCGACGCCTACATGCGCCGCTAGGCCTGCACGCCGCTACTTGCGCCGCGCCGCCTGCGCTGCTGCCGCGCGCAGCTCCTCGGCGATCTCGATTGCCTCTTCGGGATCGAAATCCATCGGCAGATCGATGCCC
>CAYWND010000102.1:6656-8383 GCA_964459085.1 uncultured Oceanibium sp.
CCTCGGTCGTGGGGCCGATCTGCAGACTGGTCTCGACGTTGGATTGCTTGTCGATGCCCATCGACGTCCTCCTTGCAGCAAGCGACCAGCGTCCTCTAAGCGCCGGGTCGCGGCTGCGCAACCCCTGCCCGTCACCTGCACATCACCTGCCCCTTGCAATCGCCGCGCCGAAACGGTACCTGACGCGGCACGGTGCCGCCTTAGCTCAGTAGGTTAGAGCGCTGGATTGTGGATCCAGAGGTCCCCCGTTCGAGCCGGGGAGGCGGTACCATAGACGGACGCGACCGCGCCGAATTCCCCCACCGCCCCGCTTTCGCTTGCGAAACGCCGCCAGCCCGTGACATGACAGCGGACATGACGGGCACCAAAGGCAGCAACGCACAGCATCCAGGGGATCGGCACCTCTTTTCCCGGCTATGGACAGATTATCTGCGACGGCAGATGACGATCGTGATCGCTGCCGTCGTTCTGCTGGTGATCGAGGGCGGCTCGCTGGGGGTGCTCAGCTATCTGTTGCAGCCAATGTTCGATCGAGTGTTCGTGGCCGGGGATATCGACGCGATCTGGGTCGTGGGCCTGGCGATTTTCGCGCTGTTCGTCGGGCGCGGTTTCGCCGGCATGGGCCAGCGTATCCTGATGTCGCGCGTCATGCACGTGACCGGTGCACGCATGATCAATGATCTGTTTGCCCATGTCCTGACGCTGGACGGGACCTTTTTCAAGGAAACCCCACCCGGCGCCCTGATCGAGCGGGTGCAAGGCGATGTCGCCCAGATCCAGACCGTCTGGAAGATCGTCATCACGGCAGCCGCCAAGGACGTCATCGCCCTGATCTCGCTGTTCATAGTGGCGATTCTGGTGGATCCGATCTGGACCCTGGTCGCGGTCATCGGCGCGCCACTGCTGGTCTTGCCCAGCATCTTTGTTCAGCGATATGTCCGTCGCAAAAGCCGCACTTTGCGCGAGATTGCGGCCCGGCGCACGACCCGCCTGGACGAGGTCTTCCACGGCATCGTTCCGGTCAAGCTGAACCGGATGGAACGCTATCAGTCCGGCCGGCTGGCCGATCTGAACACCGATATCGTGCGCGCCAACGTCAAGGCGGACGCCGGGGCCGCCGCGGCCCCGGCGCTGGTCGACCTGGCCGTCGGCATCGGCTTTGTCGCGGTGCTTTTCTATGGCGGCCAGCAAATCGTGGCAGGCGAGAAAACCGTCGGCCAGTTCATGAGCTTTTTCACCGCCATGGCGCTGGCTTTCCAACCGCTGCGCCGCCTGGGCGGGATCGCGGCCTACTACCAGACGATGATGGCCAGCCTGGAACGGGTTTACCGGCTGCTCGACACCCGGCCTGCGATCCTTGGCGGCGCCGAGGCGCAGACTGCGCCGGGATCCGAGATCCGGTTTCAGGATGTCGAGGTGCGCTACGGCTCGGAACCCGCGCTGAACGGCCTCAGCTTCGTCGCGCCACAAGGCAAGACCACCGCCTTTGTCGGCCTGTCCGGCGCGGGTAAGAGCACCGTCTTCAACGTGCTGACCCGGCTGGTCGACGCCTCGTCCGGGCAGATCACGATCGGCGGCCAGTCGATCCACGACCTGCCGCTGGGGACGCTGCGCGACCGGTTTTCGGTCGTGACGCAGGACGCCTTGCTGTTCGACGAAAGCCTGCGCGACAACATCCTGCTGGGCGATCAGGGCATCTCGCCTGATGTGCTGGCCGCCGCGACCCA
>CAYWND010000103.1:0-8343 GCA_964459085.1 uncultured Oceanibium sp.
GGCAAAACTGGGCGGGCGCGTCTTGACCTGCGTCATGTACCGCAGCTTGATCCGCCGCCCGCCTGGCGCCGGAGGTGGGTGCGCGGCGACCTCGCCCGCCAGCCACTGGTTCAGCCGCGCGGTTGCAATCCGCATATTCCAGATCTCGTAGGTCTCCAGGATGGCCGCCTGCAGCTTGTCCAGCCCGGCACCGGTCAGGCCCGAGACCATGACCAACGGCGCGCCCGAGATCTGCGGCAACAGGCGCGCAAAGGCCTCGCGCAATTCCCGCGCGCGGTTGCTCTTGTCGCCCTCCAGGTCCCATTTGTTGACCGCGACCACAACCGCCCGCCCTTCGCGCTCGGCCAGATCTGCGATCCGCAGATCCTGCGTGTCGAACGGGGATTGGGCGTCCAGCAACAGCACCACCACCTCGGCAAACCGCACGGCACGCAGACCATCCGAGACAGACAATTTCTCGACTTTCTCCTGCACTTTTGCGCGCTTGCGCATACCAGCGGTGTCAAAGAACCGGAACCGCCGCCCGCCCCAGTCGGCCTCGACGCTGATCGCATCGCGGGTGATCCCCGCCTCGGGTCCGGTCAGCAACCGGTCCTCGCCCAGGATCCGGTTGACCAGTGTCGACTTGCCCGCGTTGGGGCGGCCCACGACCGCAACCTGGATCGGCCGCGAAGGATCGGTGGCAGCGTCCTCTGCGTCCTCGTCCTCCACCGCGACATCCGTCTCGGGCAGTTCGCGCCGCGCCTCGTAGGCATCCGCCGTGGGGGTCAGCGCGGCCAGCAGTTCCTCCATCCCCTCGCCATGTTCGGCGCTCAGCGGGACGGGATCGCCAAAGCCCAACTCATAGGCCTCGAGCATGCCGTCACGCCCGGCCTTGCCTTCGGTCTTGTTGGCGCACAGCACAACCTCGGCGCCTTTCTTGCGCAGCACCTCGGCCAGCGCGCGGTCGGTTGGGGTGACGCCTGTCCGGGCGTCGATCAGAAACAGCGAGAGATCCGCCATACCAACCGCGCGCTCGGTCAGTTTGCGCATGCGACCCTGAAGGCTTTGATCGGTGACCTCCTCCAGCCCGGCCGTGTCGATGACGGTGAACCGCAGGGGACCAAGCCGGGCCGCACCCTCGCGCAGATCCCGCGTCACACCGGGTTGGTCATCAACCAGCGCCAGACGCTTGCCAACCAGCCGGTTGAACAGCGTCGACTTGCCGACATTGGGCCGACCGACAATGGCGACTGTAAAGGTCATCTCGGGTCTCTCCGGGGAAACAGAACCCGCCTGTTACACCGCGGCCGCGCTATTGAAAAGCGTGCAGTTGTCCGTTCTGCGTCAGCAGGTACAGCACACCGTTGGCCACCGCCGGTTGGGCAGCCGCCTGGCCCGGCAGGGCGATCTGGTCGACCTCGGCCCCGGTCGCGGGGTCATAGACCCGCATCTGTCGGTCGCTTGAGACGACATAGAGCCGCCCACCCGCCAGGATTGGCCCGTAGTGGGTGATCACGCCACGCCGCCGCCGCGGCCGTTCGTACTGGGGCAGATCCTGGGTCCAGACCACTTCGCCCGTGTCGGCGACCAGGCGCAGGACCTGTGGCGCGTCCGAAACCAGGAACACCGATCCGCCGGCCGGTATCGCGGGGCTGAGCGCGCCGTTGCGATGGGTCCAGATCCGCTCGCCCGAGCGGCGATCCAACGCCACCAGCCGACCAGCCTGGTTTGCGGCATAGACGATGTCAAAGTCGATGACGGGCGTACCGGTGATATCCTTGATCGAGGATCGGACCAGTTCGCGCCGCCCGCCTGTCACCGCCGCATTCCAGACCGTCAGACCGTTGCGGGTCAGAACCGCGGAAATCTCGCCCGATTGAAACCCGATGATGGTTACCGGGCCGCGAACTGCTGCACTGGCCCCACCGACAATACCCGCCCCCAGACCGGTGCCCTGCACCCGCCATTCGATGCGGCCCGTTTCCAGATCCAGGCCATAGGCGATGTCCCCGCGCGACACGGCAACAACCCGGTCGTCAGCAATCGTGGGCGCGGCGCGAACCGCCCCTTCCAGTGTCTGCCGCCACTGGATCTCGCCCGTCCCGGCATCAAGGCGCAGCACCTCGCCAAACCCCGTGGTCGCGACCACCGCACCTTGGGCAACCGAGACACCGCCACCGAACCCTTCGCCCGACCCTTCGCCATCTGGTGTCAGATCAACCTGCCACAACAGCCGCCCCGCAGTGGATACTGCCGAGACCTGGGCCGCGCTGTCCATGACATACACTGTCCCGCCAGCAACAACCGGGCCGCTGGTTAGGCGCGCACGGCGCGCGTCGCCTCGGCCAATCCCGACCGACCAGGCCCTTTGGGGCCGCTCAGCCAGCGCGACATGCCCGGCAAGGTGGGTGGCATCCCGGTTGATGTGAGTCCACGCGCCGTTCCGCTCGGCAGTCGGCAGCGTCAGCGCTGGTGCCGCAATCGGCTCTTCCCGTTCGGAAAGGGGGATCAGAGACCGATCCTCGGGCCGGATGTCTTCGCGCAGCCCGGGCAATGGCGGGTCTTCACGAGAGCAAGACACAACGAGCAACACCGCGGCCAGGGCCGCCAAACGCCCAAGAGTCTGGCCAGACACAATCCGCCTAGCCACCATCTGCCCCAGGCCCGCCGTCAAGAATGGTCAATAGCTGATCCGCGCGCCCGCGCGCCGCCTGACCGGCATCGGGATCGTCGACCAAGGTTGTCAGGATCTCGGTCGCACCGGTTGTGTCGCCGGTCTCGATCAGGATCAGCGCCTGTTGTTCCAGCGCCAGACGGCGGAACGGGTGGCCCGGGCCGCTGATGATCGACAGGATGTCCAGGCGCTCGTCAGCATCCAGGATGTCCGCCCCCTGGATCACCAGCTTCAGCCGCGCGAGGTCCCGCACCGGCGCGCTTGCATTCTGGTCAGCCACGATCGCCCGAAGCAGTTCCAGCGAACCCGAACGGTCGCCTTCCTCGGCCATTGCGGTGGCCAGATGCAGATCGCGGATCCGTCCGCTTTGCTGGTCCCCAAGGTCAACCGCAGCCAACGCAGCCGAGCGCGCCGCTGCATCCCCGGCCTCAAGCCCGTCCCAGATCGCGCTGCCCCGGGCCTGAGCCTCGGCGCGCGCGCTGGCCTTGATGTATTCGTTTACTGCAGCTCCACCCACGATGACGGCGACGCCAAGGCCGATCCAAAGCCCGTTTCGGCGCAGAAACGCGATCATCTGGTCCTTGCGGACCTCCTCGGTTACCTCGTTGAGGAACGACTCGTTCTCAGACACTGAATTCTCCGATCAGATGCTGCGCGACATTAAACAGGGCTGGCGCAGAATGCCAAGGCCCGGCAGGCGATCATTCCGGTATGCGCGGCGCGGTCATATTGATCCATCCCGGGATTCTGCCCGTACCTTGTTGACAAGACGGCCGGTTGGGGCGGATGCATCCTTTCGGCGGGGTGTGCAAAAAAGTTTCTTTGTTTCTCTCGAACCGCTTGATCACCAAGTGAGAGTTGCTTACATGCTAACTTACGCGTCGGTCATTTACTGAACGGATATCCGGACCGGCAAGGATACGGGGAAGTTTGTGCGGCCTGCAGGGCAGACCGGGCGACAATTGCGGATACAAGATATGCGATTGATGTCGATTGTAACGGCGGCTCTGGTCGTGGTGGCCCTGTATATGGTCATTATGCAGCGCGACCGCCTGGGTCTGTTTGCCAGCGGCGAGGCGTCGGCTGCCGCCGTCGCCCAGGAAGAAACGGCCGAAGCATCGTCGCAAAACGTGCAAGCGCCCCCGCAACGCGAAAGTGACGCGCCTGTTTCTGTGGTGACGCGGACGTCCACTGCGCAACCCATTCAAAGTGGCATTGTGCTGAGCGGCCGGACCGAAGCCGCGCGCAAGGTCGAGGTCCGGTCAGAAACAACTGGTCTGGTCATCTCGGACCCCATCCGCAAAGGGGCTGCGATCCAGTCCGGCGATCTGCTGTGCCAGATCGATCCCGGCACCCGGCAGGCGTCGCTGGCCGAGGCTCGGGCCCGTCTGGTCGAGGCCGAAACCAACCTGACCACATCCTCGAAACTGGTCGAGCGCGGATTTTCATCGGAAACCGATCTGGTATCGAAACAGGCTGCGATGGAAAGCGCTCAGGCCCAGGTTCAGCAGGCCGAACGCGAGCTGGAACGCCTGCGTATCGTCGCGCCCTTCGACGGAATTCTGGAATCCGACACGGCCGAACTGGGCAGCCTGCTGCAGCCGGGCGGCGCCTGCGCGACCCTGATCTCGCTGGATCCGATCAAGCTGGTTGGCTATGTCCCCGAAAAGGATGTCGAGCGGTTGGAAACCGGCAGCCCGGCCGGCGCGCGCCTGATCACCGGGCAAGTGCTGTCAGGGCAGGTCACATTTCTGTCCCGCTCGGCCGATGAGTTGACCCGCACTTTCCGCGTCGAGGTGACTGTTCCGAACCCGGACAGATCGATCCGCGACGGGGTTACTGCCGAGATCCTGATCGGCCTGGCGGGCGAGATTGGGCACCTGATCCCCCAATCGGCCCTGACGCTGAACGATGCGGGCGATCTGGGGATCCGGGCAGCGGTCGGCGATGTGGCCCGGTTCATGGCCGTCAAGTTGATCCGCGACGATCCCAAGGGGGTTTGGGTCTCGGGACTGCCGGACAGTGTTGACGTCATCGTGGTCGGACAGGATTTCGTCCGTGACGGCCGAGCCATCGTCCCGACCCCAGAAGGATCCGCGGAATGACCGGCATCGTCGATTGGGCCGCGGGCCGCGCTCGCATGATCCTGGCTTTTGTCCTGCTGTCGTTGACCGCAGGGATTGTGTCCTATGTCGGCCTGCCCAAGGAAGGCGAGCCGGATATCGAAGTCCCGGCGCTCTTCATCTCGGTCCCCTTCCCTGGCATTTCGGCCGAAGACGCCGAGAAGCTGCTGGTCAAGCCGATGGAGACCGAACTGCGCGACCTGGACGGGCTCGACGTCATGGGGGCAGTGGCGCAAGAAGGCTATGCCGGCATGTTCCTCGAGTTTGAATTCGGGTGGGACAAGCAGGCGACACTGGCGGATGTGCGGGACAAGATGACCCGCGCCGAGGCGGATTTCCCCGACGGGGCCGAGCAATACACCGTCAACGAGCTGAACTTCTCTGAAATCCCGATCCTGGTGGTGTCGTTGTCGGGGGCCGTGCCGGAACGCACGTTGACCCGTGTCATCAAGGACCTCAAGGACGACGTCGAGAGCCTGGCGCCGGTCCTGCAGGCCGCCCTGGCCGGTGGCCGTGACGAGATGGTCGAGGTCGTGATCGATCCGCTGAAGCTGGAAGCCTACAACGTCACCGCGGGCGAGTTGGTCAATGTCGTGGTCAACAACAACCAATTGATCGCCGCTGGCGAGGTCGAGGGCGCCACCGGGGCCTTCAGCGTCAAGATCCCCAGCGCGTTTGACAGTCCCCAGGACGTGATGGACCTGCCGGTGAAGGTCAACGGCGACCGGCTGATCACGCTGGGCGATCTGGCCGAGATTCGCCTGACCTTCGAAGACGCCGAGTCGACCGCCCGCTATAACGGCGAGACGACGTTTGCCCTGCAGGTATCCAAGCGTAAAGGCTTCAACGTGATCGACACCGCGGCGCTGGTCCGCGAGCAGGTCGAGACATCCGTTGCGCAGTGGCCGCCCGAATTGCGGGACGCCATCACCGTCAGCTTCTCGATGGACACCAGCCAGGAAGTTGCCTCGATGGTCAGCCAGCTTGAGGCGTCGGTGCTGACGGCCATCGCGCTGGTTATGATCGTGGTGCTATCCGCGCTGGGCGTGCGTTCGGCCCTGCTGGTGGGGTTCGCGATCCCCACGTCGTTCCTGCTGTGCTTTGCCCTGCTGGCGGTGTTCGGCATCTCGATCTCGAACATCGTGATGTTCGGCCTGATCCTGGCGGTCGGCATGCTGGTCGACGGCGCCATCGTCGTCGTGGAGTATGCCGACAAGGAAATCCAGCGCGGGATCGGCCCGATGACGGCCTATCGCCATGCGGCCAAGCGGATGTTCTGGCCGATCATCTCGTCGACCGCCACGACGCTTTGCGCCTTTCTGCCGATGCTGTTCTGGCCGGGCGTGGCGGGAGAGTTCATGGGCAACCTGCCGGTGACCCTGATTTTCGTGCTGTCGGCCTCGCTGGTCGTGGCATTGATCTACCTGCCGGTGGTCGGCGGGGTTGCAGGCCGGATATCGCGCAGCCTGACCAACATGACCACCGGGCTGCGCCGGTCGGTGCCCTGGCTGATCCGCGTGGTGCTGATGGCGCTGCCAGCGGCGGGGCTCTATGCGGGGTTCCTGCTGTTGTTCCGGCCAGAAGGTGCCGGGCTGCTGCCAGGTGCTGCGCTGTTCCTGATCAGCTGGATGGCGCTGTCGGTCATCGGCGGATCAATCCTGCCAAAACGGCGCGACAAGGTGGCCAAGGCCGGATACCGCCGCTCGGCCTTTGGGCGGGTCATCCACTTCCTGTCCGGCAATCCGATCATGCCGTTCGTGTCGATCGCTGCCGTGATCTTTTTCGTGATCTCGGTGTTTCAATATTTCGGCCAGAACAACAACGGCGTCGAGTTCTTCGTTGAAACCGAACCGGAGCGCGCCATTGCCTACGTGCGCGCGCGCGGCAACCTGAGCCTGGAGGAAAAGGACGATCTGGTGCGCCTGGTCGAGGAGATCATCCTCGAAGAACCCGGCGTCGCCTCGGTCTTTGCCTTCGCGGGGTCCGGCGGCCTGACCCAAGGCCCCGGCGCGGGCGGGCCCATCGATACCATCGGTCAGGTCCAGATGGAACTGGACCCCTGGGACGTGCGCTATGCCAGCGGCGACGATGGCCGCGGCAAGGCGATCATGGCCTCGGTCAACGACAAGCTTTCCGGGGTCGCCGGGATCGAGGCCGAGTTGCAGGAACTGGCCCAAGGGCCGCCCCAGGGCAAGCCGGTCTATCTGCGCGTCAAGGGCGCCAACTGGCAGGACCTGCTGGCCGCCACCGCGACCGTGCGCGAGAAGTTCGAGAACACCGATACCCTGATGAACCTGGAAGACACGCGTCCCCTGCCCGGCATCGACTGGCAGATCGACGTCGATGTCGAAAAGGCGGGACGCTACGGCGCCGATGTGGCGACCGTGGGCGCGATGGTGCAGTTGGTCACGCGTGGTTTGACCCTGGATACGATGCGCGTGGACAGCTCGGACGACGAAATCGACATCCGTGTGCGTCTGCCCCAGGATGATCGCATTCTGTCCACGCTGGATAGCCTGCGGGTTCGCACCAATGCGGGCCTTGTGCCACTGGCGAACTTTATCTCTCGCAAACCGGTGCCGAAGCTGGGCCAGATCGACCGCGTCAACAGCGAGCGGTACTTCGATATCAAGGCCGACGTGACCGAAGGGCAGAACCCCACGGCCGAGATCGAAAAACTGACCGAGTGGCTGCAGACCGAATCCCCACTGCCCAACGGCGTGACCTGGGAATGGACGGGCGAACAGGAAGACCAGGAAGAGAGCTTTGCCTTCCTCGGCCAGGCCTTTGCGGGTGCTCTGGGCCTTATGTTCGTGATCCTGCTGGCGCAGTTCAATTCGATCTACAACTCGGTCCTGGTTCTTCTGGCTGTGGTTTTGTCGGTCACCGGCTGCCTGATCGGGATGCTGGTGATGAACCAGCCGTTCTCGGTGATCATGACCGGGACCGGGATCGTGGCACTTGCCGGGATCGTGGTGAACAACAACATCGTTCTGATCGACACCTATCAGGAATACGCCAAGTACATGCCCCGGCTCGAGGCGATCACGCGCACGGCCGAGGCGCGGATCCGCCCGGTCCTGCTGACCACGATTACCACGATGGCAGGACTGACACCGATGATGCTGGGCATCTCGATCGATTTCGCGGGAGGCGGCTATACCATCGACGCGCCCACGTCGCTGTGGTGGAAGCAGCTCGCCACCGCGGTGGTATTCGGTTTGGGACTGGCGACGGTCCTGACGCTGATTGTCACACCAGCGCTCCTGGCGGTTCGCGTCTGGGCCACGAAAGGCGCCTACGGGGCCTGGATCCTGGTGCTGGCCAGCTTGCGGGGCCGCAGCTCTCAGGTTGCACGCGACCGGCGGTTGCGCAAAGAGGCCCGCAAGTCGGGCTTTCGCGATATCGTTTGGGGCCAGCCCGAGCTGAAGCCCGTGACCCCGGCCACACCGCGCGCGGCGGAATAGGGGGTTAACGGGAAGGTCTTGTAGACCCCCTATAGAGAACCTCCCCCCACCCCATCCTCCCCACCCAACCACCGATGGTACCGGGTGGATAATCGGT
>CAYWND010000104.1:0-4048 GCA_964459085.1 uncultured Oceanibium sp.
GGGCGGGATCTGCAGGATCTCGAACGCGGTGCGGCCGACCTGACGCTGCGAGGCGCGGCCTCGGCCCAGGCGATCGCATTCGATGTCGCAGACCCTGGCACCTGGGGCGACGCCCTGCGGGTAGCACAGGATCACGACGGTCCAGTCAGTGTGGCGATTTTCGCAGGCACAATGCCGCCGCAGGAGGATATCGAGGCTGATCCCACGCTGCTGCCGTCGGTGATAGTTGGCAACTACTCGGGTGCAGCGCAGTTTCTTCTGGCGCTGGCTCCGATCCAGATTGACCGCAGTGGCAGCCAAGTCGTTGGCGTCGGGTCGGTCGCCGGCGACCGGGGACGCGTCGGCAACTACGTCTACGGATCGGCCAAGGCGGGATTCCACACATTCTTGTCCGGTCACCGGAACCGGATGGGCCGGCTTGGCGTACATGTGATGACCGTCAAGCCCGGCTTCGTTGACACCGCGATGACCTGGGGGCTGGAGGGCCTGTTTCTGGTGGCGACACCGGACATGGTGGCTGCGGACATCGAAAAGGGCCTGCGCAAGGGCCGCAATGTCCTTTATACGCCGCTGATCTGGCTGCTGATCATGACGATTATCCGCACCATCCCAGAGCGAATCTTCAAAAAGCTGAGCATCTAAGGCGATTGGCCCGGCTGGAACCCCTATTGCGCTGCGACCGCCAGGCCGCGGAAGAGGCAACCATCCGTGATGCGCACAGGTGGCTGAAGACACAGCGTGCGCGCGGCGGTCCAGGCCGCGACGACCTTTGGCACATAGGCACGGGTTTCGGCATAGGCCGGTACGCCGCCCGAGCGGGCCACGGCCCCCTCGCCCGCATTGTAGCCTGCCAGCGCCAGCAATGGGTCGCCGCCAAACTCCTCAAGCAGGAAATCCAGGTACTTGACCCCGCCCGAGATACTTTGCGCGGGATCGGTCCGGTCGGCGACCCCAAACCTGGTCGCGGTTGCAGGCATCAACTGCATCAGCCCAACTGCCCCCGCGCTGCTGCGCGCGGCAGGCTGCCCGGCGCTTTCGACCGCCATCACCGCCAAAACCATCGCCGGGGATACGGTCGATCCCGCAGTCCCACGCAGGCTCTCGGCGCCGTAGGCCGTCTCGATACCGGAAAGCGTCGAGGTCGAGGGGCCGAACGCCCCGACCTCGGCAGGCCGATCCGCCACGACCTCGACCGCCTCGGACAAACGTCCGGGGCGCGCAGCCGAAAGGTCAGGGGAAATGCGCGACCAGAACCATGCCGCCATGTCCGGGTCGCTGCCGGAGATCGTTGGCAGTTTCGTTATCCCCGGTGCAGGCGGCACCTCGGGAATGTTGGATAATTTGCGCTCGACCGGCTGTGTCGGCTCGACATGAATGTTGATCAGCTTTCCCGCACCTTTTTGCGGGGTACCGATCTTTTTGAACGTGAACGTCGATCCGGTCTGCGCCGCGCCCGACGTCGCGGCGGCAGCTAGCAAGACCTGCAACCCCATATTTAGAAGTAATCGCACTGCCGCGCGCCTCGTTCTCGACCAGCTTTATCGCCCAGTTCTTACAAGTATTCTAGCGCCGCAGAAACGATCCAGGCAAGCCCGGGCGAGAGTCGGCCTCAGCGGCCCATGTCGATCAGGAACGGTGCTGATTCTGTTTTTCGACCCGAGAATCGGGGCCTGGGCAAATTAATTTTACAGAAAAATCACACCTAAGCCGCTGAATTCATTCAATTACGTAGATTATCATATCATTGATCCTTTTTGGGGACATTCATGTCCAATTTCTGCCCGAATTCCCGGTTGTATTACCGGAGTTCGCTGAGATGCCCCTTGGTGGTCGCGTAATGTATGGATGGAACGGCAAAGATTTTGAGACGCCCGACTGTTCTTGCGCGAGTGCCGGTGGACGTAGACAAACTTAGGACTCCTTGGAGGATCGACTATGAAACTGCTCAAACTGAAAAAGTACTTCGTCAAAGATGAAGACGGTGCTGTGACCGTGGACTGGGTCGTGCTGACCGCAGCCATCGTCGGCATCGGCCTGATCGTTCTGAACATCATCCGTGGTGGTGTGATCGACGCGGCCTCGAGCATCTACGAAGAACTGACTTCGGCCATCGCCCAGTAAGGCGGATGCCTGGCCATTCTGGCCAATTCGATATGCTTCGGGGCGGTCCGGCAACGGGCCGCCCCGTTTTTCAAAATGGGGCCTGGGGACGCCCTTGAGGTAAAAAACAGAACTGGAAGAGGCCGGGCAATGACCCTCGTACCAGAACAGGCACTACTTCGGCGCAAGTTGCGTGAAGATCAGGATGGCGGCGTTACCGTTGATTGGGTCGTCCTGACGGCTGCAATCGTCCTATTCGGATCGATCGTCGTGGCGATCATCTCGCCCGGTGTCGTCGAGAACGCATCGAGCATATATACCAGCCTGTCATCGACAGGTATCTGACATACACCAGTGCCATCGGCGCCAGGGGGTAGACCAACGACAGACGGAACCAAGGCTCAGGCAAATCTCGACCCAGGCACGGCATGGAATGCGTGCCGAAATGCAACGCCGACCGCGACGCTTGCGAAATGACCGTGACCGAGATGCGATCCTGTGGACACCACCTTGGACCCGGATGTATTGTAAAAGCAGAATATCGGGATGTCCCGATACGAGATATGAGGCAAAACTGGCATGCGCATCGTCTTCGCACTGGTATTCATGTTCGGGATCGGGATCGCCGGGTTCGCGGTTTACATGGCGATGGAACAGTTTCGTGGCCTTCAGGCCGAAAACCGAATCCTGCGCGAGAAAGCAAGCAAAGTCGTGGAAACCGTGCCTGTCATGCTGGCCACGCGCGAGCTGCGTTACGGCCAGACGCTGAAAGAGGGCGATGCGGTTGAGACCCTGTTCCCCAAGGATGCGGTGCCCGAAAACTCGTTCACCTCGATCGAAGATCTGTATGGCAAGGAAGGTTCGGAACCCCGCGCCATCGTCCGCACGATGGAACCGGGCGAGATCATCATGCAGACCAAGGTTACCCGGTTCGGCCAGGATGCGGGGGTTTCGTCGCGGTTGAACAAAGGGATGCGCGCCTTCACAATCAAAGTGGACGTGACCACAGGCGTGTCCGGTTTCCTTCAGCCGGGCGACCGGGTTGACGTCTATTGGTCGGGCAACCAGCAAGGCACTCCGGTTACCAAGCTGCTGCTGGAAGATATCGATCTGATTGCCATCGACCAGATCGCGGACGAGGATGCAAATCGCCCGGTCGTCGCGCGCACCGTTACGGTCGAAGTCCGGCCCGTAACCGTTGCTACGTTGGCCCAAGCGCAGGCTTCGGGTCGACTGTCGCTGTCATTGCGCGGCGCCGAAGAAGAGGAAATTCTTGGGCCGCTTCAGGTCACGCAAGAGGATCTTTTGGGCATCGAAACCGTGGTCGAAGAAGAGCAGCGCAAGTGCTATTCCCGCATCCGCCGGGGCAATGCGGTCGAAAGCTTCGAGGTCCCCTGCCCGGATGAAGGCTAACATATTCGGATAGTTGAAAAATAAGGATAATTTCACCTACTGTGACTTATCCACATCAACGCCACCCCATAACACATTGATTCTTGTGTTGTTTTGAAATCCAAAGCATCCTGCGGACAGCGTCTGTGCGCCGTTTCGCGGCCTCAGGCCTTCGACAGTGGTTTTGAGAGGCAGGACTCATGATATCAAAACGTGTGATGCAAGCGGGCCTCATGGGGCTCGTTTTGACCGCACCTCTGGTACCTCAACCAGCTGACGCGCAAAGCGTGCTGCGGGTACTGAGGGGCGCCACATCGGCCAATATTTCCGTGGCCGTGAACCGTGCCGTCGTTATGGAAAGCGACCGCCCCTTTGCCGAACTTTCGGTTGCAAACCCCGGTATCGCGGACATCGCGACCCTGGGCGAGCGCACGATCTATGTTCTTGGCAAGGCGCCTGGCCGGACAACATTGACGATCCTCGGCCCCGAGGGCGAACTGATCACCAACGTGGACGTTGTGGTCAGCCCCGATCTGGCCGAGTTCAAAGAGCGTCT
>CAYWND010000104.1:4148-8282 GCA_964459085.1 uncultured Oceanibium sp.
TCACCAACGTGGACGTTGTGGTCAGCCCCGATCTGGCCGAGTTCAAAGAGCGTCTTCGCGACATCCTCCCGCGCGAGCCCATCGAGGTGCGCACCGCGGGGGCCGGCATTGTTCTGTCGGGCCGCGTATCGGGCGCCCGCAAGGTCAGCCGTGCACTGGAACTGGCTGAGCGCTACGCGCCGGGTCAGGTGACCAACCTGATGATGGTGGGTGGCACCCAGCAGGTTCAGCTGAAAGTTCGGTTCGCCGAAATGACGCGGAACATCGCCAAGCAGCTGGACACCTCGCTGGTGGTTAGCGACGTCGATGCGAACCTTGAGGGCATCTCGGTGTTTGGCGGACCAGGTAACGCAGAGGACATCAGCGGCGGCTTCCCCTTCACGATTGCCGAAGGCACATTCGGTTCGATCGGCGGCGTGTTCGACCTGGGCGGAGACCTGGCGCTAAACCTGCTGATCGAAGCATTGGAGACCAAAGGCCTGGTTCGCACGCTTGCGGAACCCAACCTGGTTGCGGTTTCGGGTGAATCGGCCAGCTTCTTTGCCGGCGGCGAGTTCCCGATCCAGGTGTTCGGCGAAGATGGCGAGATCGCGATCGAATTCCGCGACTTCGGGATCAAGCTGGACTTCACCCCGACCGTCATCGACGAAGATCTGATCCGGCTGGACCTCTCGACCGAGGTCAGCGCACTGGACACCGCGACCGAGGTTGCCGGCGTTCCGGGCCTGTCCAGCCGCACGGCTCAGACCTCTGTCGAGATGCGCGACGGCCAAAGCTTTGCGATTGCCGGACTGCTTCAGGATGACTTCACGGATGCCATCGGCCAGATCCCCTGGCTGGGTGACGTGCCGATCCTGGGCAACCTGTTCCGGTCGACCAGCTACTCGCGGCGTCAGAGCGAACTGGTGATCATCATCACCCCGCATCTGGTGTCCCCGGTCGATGGCGAATTGCTGGCCCTGCCCACGGATCGCATGCGTATCCCGACCGAACGTGAGCTGTTCATCAACGGCAGTATCTCGGGTTCCGGGGCGGTCCAGGATGTCGCAAGACAGGACTTCCAGGGCTCCTACGGCTACGTGATGGAGTAAGAGACATGAAAGCGAATTCTTCCAAACTTGCCGCCGTCTCGGCCATCGCGTTGATCGCGGGATGTACCGAGTTCACGGACATCGACAGCGGCGCCGGTGCCAGCATCACAACGGCATTTGGTGCTGCCACGACCAGCAACACGCTGGTTCAGTCGGTGAACCTGTCATCCGGGGTGCTGGCAGATCTGCAATCGCAGTTCCGCGCAGCCGCGCCTGATCAGATCAACTTTGCCTTCAACGAGGCGACGTTGGATGAGGAGGCGCGGGCAGCCCTGGACAAGCAGGCCGCCTGGATCCGGGTCAACCCCGCGATCAAACTGCGCATATATGGCCACACTGACCTTGTAGGATCGAACGCCTACAACCAGCGCCTGGGCCTGCGCAGGGCACGCGCGGCGGTCAACTACCTGAGGGCAGCCGGTGTTCGCAAGGGTCAGGTCGAGGCGGTTGCGTCCTTCGGCGAGACCCGCCCGCTGGTGAACACCCAGAATCGCGAACGCCTGAATCGGCGCACCGTGACCGAGGTTGTCGGGTTCGACGCCAACTACCGTGGATTCGATTTCGACGGAAAAGTGGCGAACAACATCTACAACTCGTACACGACCAGCGGCACGGACGCTGGTGGCGGCGAGGAATAGGCCAAGCCGAAACCGACCACAAAAACAATTTCAAAGCCACTGAACTTCCGCCGGATCTCGTATCCGGCGGTTTTTTATATGAATTCCGGAATGTTTTAGACTAGGCTGACCTTATCAACACACGCCCCCGACGGGGAATTTGTGGGTGAGTCGGACGGAGCCCTACCCTTGGCTAAAGCCTTGTTAAACAGCGCGAAAAGGTCTCACTTTCGCCATTTTTTATATAGAAAAATCAAGGTCTGTTAGGGGTGGGAAACTTTTATGAGTATACCTGATGGTCGAGTGGCGTAGCTTCGGTGGCATAAGGCACGGTCAACCCTTGCCGAGGATTTTTCACAAACCGTATTCGATCATTCACATCGGGCAGGACACGAGGACACGATAATGGCGTTACTGAAAGTCAAATCGGAAGAGGTCGAAGTCTTCGCGATTGCGCGCGACATGGACGAATTCGCCGCACTGCGCGACGACCTCAATACCGAGCTTTCTGGACGCTGGTCGCCACTGGACCTCTCCAAGGGCGAGGCTGCGATCAAGGCCGGCGTCGGCCAGGATCTGGAGATCGCCATTGTCGCCGTCGGGAAAGAAGACGAACAGGACCTGACCACCGCAACACGGGTCATCCAGGCCGCGCGGGACCATGGTCTCAAGGTTCTGCTGGTGGCCAAGGACGTGTCCCCCTCGGCCCTGCACACGTTGCTGAAAACCGGCGCTGACGATTTCGCACCCTACCCGCTGCCGGACGGCGCGCTGAGCGACTCGATCACCAAGATGCGGGGCCAGGCTCAACCCGAGGTGCAGAAGAAAGGCGACGGCCAGCGCAACCGCCGCGGCCTTGTCATCCCCTGCTATGCGATCGCCGGCGGGGTTGGCGCATCGACCTTCGCCGTGAACCTGGCTTGGGAGCTGTCGCTGCTGACCAAGAAAACGGACAAGCGCGTCTGCATTCTGGATTTCAACTTTCAGTTCGGGTCGGTATCGACCTATCTGGACTTGCCCCGCCGCGAGGCGATTTACGAGCTGATCTCGGATCCGTCGTCGATCGACCACAACGCGCTGTCGGGCGCCCTGACCTCCTACAAAACCCGCCTGGCGGTCCTCACCGCGCCGATGGATGCGCTGCCACTAGACATCATCGCGCCGGAAGATGTGGTGAAAATCATAGAACTTGCGCAGGCATCCTATGATTTCGTGATCATCGATATGCCGCAAGCCCTTGTCCACTGGTTCGACCAAGTCCTGAAGATGTCCGAGACATTTTTTGCGATAATGGAGGTCGACATGCGCTCGGCGCAGAACTGTCTGCGGTTCCTGCGCGCGCTGAAAGCCGAGGACCTGCCGTTCGAGAAAGTGCAATTCGCGCTCAACCGGGCACCGGGCTTTGCCGATCTGAACGGCAAGGCGCGCGCCAAGCGCCTGGCAGAAAGCCTGGGGGTCGAGATCAACATCATGCTGCCCGATGGCGGCAAGGCCGTCGCTTCGGCCTGCGACGAAGGTTTGCCATTGGCCGAGAGTGCATCCAAGAACCCGCTGCGGCGCGAGATGAAGAGCATCGCGCAATCCATATTCGACGCCGTCATCGCGGACAAAGCCGCGGTCGCGCAATAAAGAGGGGGCGTAAAGTATGTTTCGCCGTTACCAGAAATCCGATCTGAACACCCCGCTGCCGCCCAAGATCGAACTTGCGCCTGAAGAGAAGGCGATGAAGATCAAGGCCAAGGCCGAGCGCTCGAAAAAGCAGATGAGCCAGTCCGAGATGGCCGAACTGGCCCGCGAGACCAAGCGACAGGAAAAGCTGCTGGACATCCGGATGGAGCTGCACAAGCGCCTGCTTGAGCAGTTGAACCTGGCGGCGCTCGACAAGGCCTCGGATCAGGATCTGCGCCGCGAGGTCAGCGTGATTGCCCGCGAGGGCCTGCGCGAATCCGGCAACGTCCTGAACTCGGGCGAAACCGAACAGCTGATCAACGACCTGATGGACGAGGTCACGGGCCTGGGGCCCTTGCAGGTCCTGCTGGATGACGAAACGGTCAACGATATTCTTGTCAACGGTCCCTATCAGGTGTTCGTGGAACGCCGTGGGCGGCTGGAACTGACACCGGTTCGGTTCAAAGACGACCGTCACCTTATGCGCGTCATCGACAAGATCGTGTCCGCCGTGGGCCGCCGTGTCGACGAAAGCCATCCTTATGTGGATGCGCGATTGGCCGACGGATCTCGTTTCAACGCGATGGTCCCGCCCTGTGCGGTTGACGGCGCGCTGGTCTCCATCCGTAAGTTCACCAAGGACAAGCTGTCGATCGACCAGTTGGTCGAGTTCGGCGCCATGACCGAGGAAATGGCCGCCTATCTTCAGGCCGCCGTCGCGACCCGGCTGAACGTGGTTGTCTCGGGCGGTACCGGTT
>CAYWND010000105.1:0-8270 GCA_964459085.1 uncultured Oceanibium sp.
GCCCGCAACGGTCCTGGGCGTCAGCTTTTCCGGCGAGCTGGCCTACGAGATCCATGTCCCCAATGCGTCACTCTATGCTGCCTACCTGGCATTGCGTGAGGCGGGCAAAGCTCATGGACTGACCTTGTTTGGCGCCCGTGCGATCGAGTCTATGCGGATGGAGAAGGGATTTCTGCACTGGAAGGCCGATCTGTTGACCGAGTTCGATCCCTACGAGACCAGCCTCGACCGATTTGTGCGGCCCGACAAGGGGGACTTCATCGGCAGGGCCGCACTTTTGGATCGCCGGAAGAATGTGCCCCGCCGACGCCTGGTCACGCTCGAGATCGAAGCGACCCACGCCCCCGCGCATGGCGGGGCGTCCTTGATGAACGGCGACCGCGTGGCCGGCACGGTGACGTCTGGCGATTGGGGCCACCGCGTCGGCAAGAACCTGGCCTACGCCTTTGTAGATGCCGCCTGCGCGGAAGATGGAACCGAGATGGTACTGGACCTATGCGGAGACGAGATCTCGGCACGCGTGATCCCGCCCTGCCCCTACGATCCCAGCCATAGCCTGATGCGGGGTTGACCCATCGACCGCAAAGGACGCCTGGCTAGCCGTACAAGGCCACCAGCAGTCCGCCGATCACGATTACCCCCACGGTGGTCCCGGCGGCGACTGAGATCGGGATCGAGACATTGAACAGAATAATCGTGTATTCGGTCCCGCCGCCCTTTTTCTTTTTGGCAGCTTCGGCCTGACGAATGTCCTCCAATTCGCCCATCTTGTCCGCGAACCCCTGTGGCCCCAATCGCGCCAGATCGCGCTCCAACAGCGCCAATTCCTGCTCGCTGATCGTGACAATGCCGCCACGGCTTGCGTTCACGTAGTTGGACCAAGGATTGTAGTAGCGCGAGTTGCCAAAGCTGCGCGCCCGCGCATCCGCGCGGCCCGTCGCGGGATCTACCCGCCACCAATGTCCATCACCGCTGTCCGCACTGGCCAGCGTTGTATAGCCTTTGGCCTCGTCCCCGTCGACTTCGACCCCCGCGGCGGCGCGCGCGTCCGCGACCAGCGGGGCCAGGGCGGCTGTGTCCAGTGGGAAATGGTCCGCAGGCGCCTGGGTCAGCCACATCAGCAATTCGGTTTCCAGCGCGGATTGCAGCGCGCCGTGCCACAGCCGCATCTCAGCCTGTGCGTCAGGTGATCCGCCCACCACACCGATCGCGTCCAGCGTCCAGTCGATCCACTGCACCCGGTGATCGCCACCGCCATTGGCCAGCCCCCAAGTCGTGACCCGGGGTCGGGTGATATGGGTGCACCCCCCCTGGTGGCCGGGCCGTACGCGGACCAACTCTTCGGATGCCAGCGCAAAGCGCCGGGCCTGAAGCCAGGTCGACCACAGCATCGCATCCAGATCGGGTTGCCCGCTTTGCGCGCTGGCAGCGGTCGCGGGAAGGGCCAGCAGATCCCGCACGGTCCGCGCCGCTTCCAGGCGCCGCGACATGCCCCCGTTCGAGATCACGATGTGCCGCAGGCTTTCCAACTCGGCCGGAAAACGTTCGCCCGGGGTCACCGGCAGCAGCGCTGCTGGATCTACATCCGAACCCTCGCGATGGGCACCCCGAATGTCCGCAGGAACCAGATCCACAACCGTCCGGCGCTCGATCTCGTCGGGCAATCCAGGGCCTATCGTACGGATTTCAAGGTGAATGGCCGTCGTGATATCCGGCGTGTCACCGCTGCCCAGCACCCCGTTATCGGTCGGTACACCGGGTGCTGCGAAAACCCGACTATAGCGCGGCTGGCTATTGACCGTCAGCACCGCCTTCATCGGGGCCGAGATGCCCTGGATGCCGCCTAAAGCCTCGGACAGGATGCCGCCAACGCCCTCGACTTCCGGCCCGAAGCTTAGCGAGATCCAGTCCTCGGCCGCCTCGGGGACGTCGAACTTGGCGCTCAGAACCTCCGCCTCGCGCAGCTTGCCGGCCTTTAGCGTCTCGGTGATGACCTTGATTTCCACCGTCTGAGGCTCGGGTGCAACGTCTAGCGGCACCCCTTCGCCCGCCGGATGCTCGCCCCACGAGGTCCCAGCACGCCAGGGGTCCAGATCGACCCAATCCGCGCCGTCGCGCACCTGTAACCAGACGTGGCCTCCGCCGCCCGCCGCGCCGCTTTGGGCGGGGGCGATATGCGGGCGCAACACTGCGTAGCTGTTGCGGGCGCGCTCGGACACCCGCGTCAGCATCTCCGGCCCAAGGTTTGACAGCAGAAAGACGTCGCCATCCCCTGGTGCGGGTGGGCGGCAGGTTTCCTCGACCGGAACCGGCTGCGCGACATCCACCCCGATCAATCGGGTGTCATAGCCCATACGCCTCAGTATCTCAGCAAGCGTTACGGCCTTGTCATGGGCATTTCCCGCACCCGCGACCAGCACGGCTTGCGGGGACCGAAGGCGCCCCGCATAGGGTACACTGGCGACCTCGTCGCGCACGAACTCGAACGCCGCGCGTGGATCTAGGGCCAGGTCCAGCACCAGCCGCTCCAGATCCGGCTGCGATCGGGTCACGCGGTCGAACCGCTCAGCCGCGGCGAACACCGCCTTACGCAGATCGACCGCAGCCGTGACGTCGACCTCTAGCCGGGGCGTCAGGTCTGCTGGTGCCACCGCTTCCACGGCGGGAACCGTCCAGTCCCCGGCCGTCGCCTCCGACATTTTCAGCGGTGCCAGGGCCGCATAGACCCCGATCGCCAGTATCGTGCCGCGCATCGTCAATTCTCCCCCTCCATGGTCAATCCGGTCTCGAAATCATAGTCCAGCGTGACGTCGCCGCCTGGCTCCAGGAATACCTCGCCGCCCTCGCCCCGCGCCGTTTGCAGTGGGATCAGCCGATAGCGCCCAGCGGGCAGCTCCAGCGGCGTCGAAAGCCCGATGATCCCTGCGGGTTCCACCCGACCGTCGAAATACAGCCGCTCCAGCGCAAAGCGCGGGGCAATCGCCTCTTCGATGGCCGACGACAGACCAGCGGCATCTCCGGCGGGCAGATACTGACCGCCGCCTGCATCCGCCCAGGCGGCAAAGGTTCGGGCCAGCGCCTGATCGTCAATCGCAAACCCGATGATGGTCAGACGCAAGTCGATGCCGCGGGCCTTGATCCGTTCGATCTCGGCCTGAACATCGCCGTCGCAAGTTTCTTCACCATCCGTGACCAGGACGATCACAAGTGGCGGCTCCTGCGCTGCCAAATCGTCTGCCGCCAGCGCCAGGGACCGCGCAATCGCCGTCTTGGCCAGGTTGATCGCGGGCACATTGCGGATGGCTGCCTCGGCGGCACCGGGATCAAGCGGGCCCAAGGGCAGGATCAGGTCGGACCGACAGGCATCGACCTCCAACCCGAAGGCCCGGAAAGCAAATGGCGTGCCCGCAGGAAGGGTGTTGCGCACCAGACCGGACAGGGCATCATGCGCGACACTGATCCGTCGCTGGCCGTCTGGCAGGCGTTTCAGCATCGATCCCGAGGCATCCAGAATGACCTGGATCGCCCCACCGCGCGGCGCCTGTGTGTCCGGCTGGGGCGCCGGTCCGCCAGCGAGCGCCAGGCGCGCGGTCCCCTCGGGTTCCCGCACGGTCTCGGCCGTTACCTCCAGGGCATAGCCCTTGGGCGCGCGGAACAGCGCGGCGGCAAGCTCCATCCCATCTGCCAGCCCGGCCTGACCGACGACCCGCTGGAAGTAACCGTTGTTGATCGACGCCCAGTCTTTCATGATCCGTTCGCCCTGCAGATCCGATGTGTCAATCGACAGGGCCACGATCTTGGGCCGCGCACGCAGCAACTCGCCCCAAACTGCAGGAGATTGTCCGGTTTCGGCATCGGTGAAGATGACGATGCCGCGCTGGCCTTCCTCGTCCGCCAGATCGGCGGCAGCAAGGGCCAGCGCCCGTTCGGAATCCGAACTGCCGGTTGCTGGCAAATCGATGAGTGCCGGTATGACCTGACCGCGCGTTTCGGCCCATTGCGGCAGCAACATCTCGTCGGTCCCGAATGGCAGCAGTTGCAGGCGATCCCGACCAGGCAACAGCGACTGAGCCCACAAACGCACGGCGGCAAGGGTACGCGGGATATAGGCGCTGACCGACCCGGACGTGTCCCAAAGGATCGCCACGGATCTGGGTGGCTCGAACACATGCACCCGGTAGGTCCCCGACGCCACAACCGCGCTCAGGACCCGATCGCCAGCATCCGACAGGCCCGGCGACAGTGCGATGTCGGCACCATCCGGCCCGGAAAGCCGCACAGAGACATCGGGCGAGGTCATGCCCGGCAGGCGTATCGTCAACTCCTGCGGGTTGCCCTCGGGTATCTCGACCTTCCACCAGTCCGCATTGCGCTCCAGTTGTACGGACGAGGTCCGAACCTCACCCAACACCAATGGCACTGCCGCATCGGCGCTTGCCCCGCCCGAAGGCGCCGGGACCGCCGATGGGGCGGCCGCCACCGTGGCCTCGTAGCCCGCGTCTGACCGATCATCCTCCCACAAGCCGTGGATCGACGGGGCGCCCGGATCCTCCCAGATCAGGATCTGGTCGGGGATGGCGCGATTTTGCTCGGCGTCGCGCGACAGCACGATCTTGACGGCGCGGGCCCAAACGGGGGTTGGCAGCTCCAATCGGGATGTCAGGCTGCCCTCGACCGGCGCTGGCAACCGACCCAATGGCTGCCACGGCCCTGCCGGTCCCACAGCACTTGCGAATACCCCGGCAGCCTCTGCGCGGGGTTTGTCATTCTCGTCACCCCGCCATTCCAGCGCGGTGATACGGGCCGCACGGTTCTCGTGAAAAGCGATCACACCCTCGATGCCTGTGCCCCGCTTGGCGGTGGCTGGCAAGGTCCAGGCGTCGCGCCCATCGGTCAGCAAGTCGCTGTTCCATTGTCCGCCGAATACCTGTTCGCTGCGCTCGGATCCACCTACTTGCCGACCATAGACTACGTGACCGCCCAACAGGGGATCGGCCACATTGATTGGGGTGGAAAACCGCCAGCCAGGATCCGCCACCAACCCGATCTCTGCCAGGGTGGTCGCGGCGCAGTCCGGATCCCCCCGGCATCCATGGCGCGTCAGTCGGGCAAATGCGGCCTGCTGGGGCGTCGCCAGTGGAAACACCTGGGGTTTGTCGGACGCGGAAGGCACAACATCGAAGGCGGATTGCCAGGTTTGGCCATCCGCGGACAGGTCCAGCGTCACGCGATCCGGCCAGGTCGCGCGGCTATTGGCGGTGCGCAGATGCAGGACCATACCGACCACAGGCGCTGCTTCAGCCAACCCAAACACGATCTCGCCCGCACGCCAACTGGCGCTTGTGGAGGTGTGAAGGGCGTTGCCGTCGTGCAGTGACGAAAAGTCTTCAGCCTGCTTTTCCGTGGCCTCTTTGCCGTCGATGGTCAGGACCCGTGCGCCAAACTGATAGCGCATTGGGTCCAGTCCACCGCGCAGCGCCTCTGGCGCGGTCCAAAACCGTCCCGAACCCTGTTCAGGCGCAAGCGGATCCAGCAGGACCGGAAAGGTCTTGCCCAGCCGAGCGGCACCCGACCTTGCGACGACACGCAACGCCGGTGCGGTGACATCGCTCTGCATCGGCGGCAGCGACAGGGTCAACGGAACCTCGGCACTTTCACCCGGTTGCAGGGTCAAGGTGGTGTGAGCCGGGGCCAACCGCCAACCGTCAGCCAGGGCCGAGAACGCCAGATCTATGTCACCCGAAACCGCGCCAGACGTGACACGCAACGCAAGCTCTGCCGTTTGTCCCAGCGCCGAGTAGGCCCGAAACGCCGTATCAAGCCCTGTAATCTCGAACGTTACATCCAGATCATCCGCAATCTGCGTGGCACTCAACCAATCTGGACGGCCGCCAGACAACACCCGCAGGGCAGCTTCGGGATCGTAGGCCGCAGCCGCCTCGGCCGAGCTGGAGCTGGCCCGGTCCCGCGGGGCCGTGAACTCGGCTGCGGGGCCCATATCGGCTGGCGTCCTGAAAGCGGCTTGCGGGATCAGATCGCAAGACCAGGCGTCGGCCCCGTCGGCGCGGCGGATTTCAAGGGTGGCGTCGCCGTCAGTGATTGGCTGGATCGGGATGGTTCCGTCAACCAGCGCCGGTTGGCGTAGCGCGTCGGCCAGTTGCCTGCTGCCGCTGGCCCGCAACTGCCGCGGGTCTATGGGCGCCCCACCACCATCCTGACACCGCAGCCCGGCAAGGTTGCCACTGGAATTGCGCACCCCGATGGCGTCGCGGTCATCTTCGACCCCAAACGTCCCCTCGATCCGGTTACCCGGCGAAAGCTGTGACAGATCCGCACCTTCGGTATCGTCATGCAGTAGGGTCTCTAACGCCACTTCGTCCGGCGGGAACAGCACCTGACAGGCATAGGTGCCCGGTGCCGGACCGGCATCAGGGCGCAATTCGACCCCGCCGCCAATATCCGGATCGTAATCCAGAATGCCCGGTTGCCCGGGAACCAGCCGCACCAGACGCTTGTCATCACCATAGGTGCGCACGTCAGCCGATGCGAAAGAGCCCTCGCATATCGCGATGGCCTGACCGCTGCCCTCGGGCAATGAGACAAAAATCCGGTCGCGCGCGTCGAACCCGCCGATTTGGCCGCTGATCCGCCCATCGCCGGGCAACGCCACGACACCGTCGGGCTCACCCGGCTCGGGGGTTTCCGTACGCTCCAACGACAGGTTCCAGCCACCAGATATTCCCGCCGAAGCTGTCCGAATATCAACGACGTTCCGACCCGCTGGAAACACAGTTGAATAAGAAACCTCGCCGTGATCCGGCGCGACCGTCGCCCGCAGAACCGGACCGTCGCTCAGCGCGATATTCACCAGCGCATTGCCGTCATCCGGGCCGCGAAAGCGCACCGTCAGGGGCGTGGGCACATCGTTTACGAACTCCACCAGGTCCCGATCCCCGCCCAGCAGAAATGTCCCCTGAACGCTCTCACCCGGATGCAGCCGGTGGGCCGCGGCGTCGTTGTCGTTCGGCTCGACCTCGAATCCCTCGGGTAACGGTCCCGCATCCGACAGACGTAGTCCATATCGCCCGTTGCCACGCAGACGCACCACATAGCGACCCGGTGCCAGCGCCAACGGCAGGACAACTGCGCCCCCAGACGCGTTCCACTGTCCAATCTGCTGGCCATCCGCAGTGCTGAGCAGCAACGTCGACACACCCTGAACCGCCCGAACCTCCCACAGCCGATCCGGCTGCGTGATGGTAAAGGCCATGTGGTCGGGGTCCTCGTCGGCCAGATGCCCGATTAGGGCCGATCCGGCATCCAGCAGGCGGGCGCGGGCCGGGATGTCGTCAGGCTCTCCTTCGGTCAGGGGATCGGTACCCCGGCTGGGCGCCAGGACCACGTCGTAGCGCATGGGGCGGGGCACGTTGCCCTCAACCTGTACCTGATAGTCGCCAGCATCCAATTGCAATCCCGACCGATGCGCGCGGCCCTGTCGCGTGGTCGCGCGCAGGATCTCGACCGAGGCGCCCTCGACCAATTGGATCAGGCGAACGATTGCGTCCTCGTTGCTGTCCTGAAAGGCACTGAGGTCCAGCCGAGTGGGCCGGGACAAAGAAAACACGTAGGTGTCGCGATCCGACGGTGCCAACAGCACTCCGCGCAGGTCCACCCCATCGGCAGGCAACTGGCCCAAATTGCGTGGCCCTGGTTCGATATCATCCAGTCCGGACTGCGCTGGTCTGGATCGTAGATAGACCAGCGGCGGCAATCCATCAGCCCCGGGCTTGCCACCAATTGTCAATTCGGCGCCGCTGGCAACTTCCAAAGGAAACAGGCCGCCGGGCCCCACTGACTGACGGTCCAAACGGACGTCCACCGACGCGCCCGGGGTCCAAATCGCCTCGAAGTGCAGGCCGGTCTGTGCGCCGCTGACTTGCAGCTTGGATTGCCCATCGACGACCAGCACATGCGTTTGTCCTGGCGTCAGATCGATATCACCGCCAGCACTGGCGGACCTTGCGGCATCCCGTGCGACGGGCGCCTTGAGGTCCAGGACGATCTGGCGCAATTCAACCGCTGACAGCTGCGCCAGATAACTGACACCCGGTTCCAGCAGGATGTCCTCGATCACGCCGGTTTCCAGCGCGGACCCGGCGCGCGCAAGCTCGTCGATACGCGCCGAACCATCCGGTCGGCCATCGGCGGTGCGGAACCGGGCGAGCGCCAGCAACCCGGGCCCGTCCAGCCCAACCCGGTAGATGCCCGCC
>CAYWND010000106.1:0-8205 GCA_964459085.1 uncultured Oceanibium sp.
GGCGGTCAATATCGGCTTTGGCATTTCGGCCAATGTGCCCCGGATTTTCCTGGAGGAAGGGCGCCACGGAGATGTCACCTGGGTAATCGAACAGGGCGCGGTTGGTGGCATTCCCCTGCTGGACTTTAAATTCGGTTGCGCCTCGAACGCCGAAGCCTTTGTCGCCTCGCCCCATCAATTCGCCTATTTCCAGGCGGGTGGTTTCGATGCGTCGCTGTTGAGTTTTCTCGAGATCGGGGCGGACGGGTCGGTCAACGTCTCGCGTCTGGCGGCGACGCCACATCGCACAGCTGGGGCAGGGGGATTTGTTGATATCACCGCGCGGGCCGGACGCATCATCTTTTCGGGCAATTTCAACGCCGGGGCCAAGATGCACATCGAAGAGGGGCGTCTGGTGATCGACCAGGAGGGTAAGATCGCCAAGATCGTACCGCAGGTCGATCAGATCAGCTTTTCCGGCAAACGGGCGGTCGCGCAGGGCCAGCAGGCAACGTATGTGACCGAACGCTGCGTGATGAAACTGACGGCGGACGGTTTGTTGGTCACCGAAATTGCGCCGGGCATCGATCTGGACCGGGACGTCTTGGCCCAGGCTGCGACGCCGCTGAAGGTGGCCGATGATCTGCGCCAGATGGATCCGGCGCTGTTTCAGCTGGAATTGATCGGCCTTGATCCAACGGGCGCGGCATGAGCCATATCCGCCATACGCAAGAAGGATCGGTGGGCTACCTGACCATTGCTCGGCCGGACAAGCTGAACGCGCTGGACGCCGCGATGGTCGACGACCTTGCGGCGGCGTGCCGCCGGATCGAGCGTAGCGATGTAAGGGTCGTGGTCTTATCGGGCGAAGGCAAGGCTTTTAGCGCAGGCGGTGACATCGCGGCCTGGAGCGGCGAGACACCCGAGGCCTTCGGCCGCCACTGGGTGCGGGAGGGCCATGCGGCCTTTGACGCGCTGGCCCGGCTGCGTCAGCCGGTTATCGCGGTGCTGGACGGTCACGCGCTTGGCGGAGGGCTGGAACTGGCGGCATGTGCAGACATGCGGATCGCCGAAGAGCAGGTGAAGATCGGTCAGCCTGAAACCGGCCTTGGGATCATTCCCGGCTGGTCCGGTACCCAGCGCGCGGTGCGCAGGTTCGGGGCGCAAGCTGTGCGGCGCATGGCGGTAATGGGCGAGGTGTTCACCGCGGCCGAGGCGCAGGCGCTGGGGATTGTCGACACGGTGGTCGCGACGGGGCAGGGGATGGATGCAGCGCGATCCGCGGCGGATCGGATCCTGACGCGCGGGCCACAGGCGACCGAGTTGGCCAAGATGATGATCAATGCCGCCGAGGGCGAAGAGCGCGAGCGTGTGATCGAGGCCCTGGCCGGTCAGATCGCCGCGGCCTCGGATGATCTGGCCGAGGGCCTCGCCGCCTTTCGCGACAAAAGAAAACCCGATTTCTCAGACAAGGACTAAACCCATGATCCGCCATTTCGTCGCCCTGCGTTACAAGCCTGGAACCCCGCAGGAAACCAAGGACGGTCTTATGGCCGACCTGGCGGGCCTGTCCGACCATATCGACGGCATTCTGGATTTTCAGGTGCGCCCCAATGTTTCAGTCGAGGATCCGCTGGTGCGGGGCTTGCGCGACACGTTCTGGTTTGATTTCCGTGACACGAGTGTGCGCGATATCTATCTGAACGATCCCACCCATCAGGCCATCGGGGGTCGGATCGTGGATAACACCGAAGGTGGGACCGACGGCGTCTTTGTCTTTGATTTCGAGGTCTGAGCGGCCCGGGTTGTTCGCGTCTAACGATAGACCAGCAGCGTGTTCGAACCATCCTGGACGATCTTAGCCTGCTGGTTAAACACCTCGAAGCGCAGTGTCAGGATGCCCTGATCCGGCTTGGTGATGGCCCGCTTGTCGAGGACCTCGATCACCGCGCGCACGCTGTCGCCTGCCAATACCGGCGCCCGAAATGACCAGTCCCAACCCAGCGATGCCCGTGCTTTGAACTGCGCTGCGGCGGTGTTTTTCAGCCCATCGATCACCGACAGAACCAGCAAACCATGCGCCACGCGGGCGCCAAAGCCGTGGCGTGCGGCCGCGCCCGTATCCATGTGAATTTCAAACCGGTCACCACTGAGCGCAGCGAAAGCATCGATCATTTGCGCGGTGATGGCCGCCGTTTCTGTTTCGACCCGGTCGCCGACTTCGACGTCGTCATAGCCATAGGCCCCGGCTGCCAGGATCCTCACGTAGGCACCGGCGCGTCTTCGCGCAGCAGTCCCTTCGCCTTCAGATCCGACCAGAATTCGGCCGGGATCGGGTGGCTGAACCAGTCCAGATTCTTTTCCAACTGCTCCACGGTCCGCGTGCCTGCGATAAAGCTGGGCACCGCCGGGTGGGCCACGACGAATTGCAGGGCCGCGGCGGGCAGGGGCACGCCGTGGTCGGCGCAAACAGCCTCGATTTTCGCGACCTTGTCCATGATGTCCGCAGGGGCAGGGGCGTAGTTGTACTTGGCGCCCTCTATCGCTCCAGTGGCCAGGATGCCCGAGTTGAAGCCGCCGCCGACGACAACGGCCGCACCGCGTTCCTCGCACAACGGTAGGAACGCATTGAGCGCCTCTTGTTCCAGCAGGGTGTAGCGCCCGGCCAGCAGGAAACAGTCGAAATCGCGGGCCTGCAGGGCGGCATGGCAAACCTCCCATTCGTTGACGCCGACGCCGATGGCCTTGACCACGCCCTCGTCGCGCAGCTTCGACAACGCCTTCCAGGACCCATCCATGGCCTGTCGGAATACCTCGGGCTGTTCGTCGCCACGGGTAAATACGTCGATGTCATGGATGAAGCAGATGTCCATGCGCTCCAACGCCATGCGCTGCAGACTGTCCTCGAACGCCCGCATAGTGCCGTCATAGGTATAGTCGAAATGCATCGTGAACGGTGCTGCATTGTTCCACGGCGCAAAGTCGATCTCGGACCGTTTGGCCGGTTTCAGGATGCGCCCCACCTTCGAGGACAGCACAAAGTCATCGCGGTTCTTCCAGCGCAGGGACTGGCCGGTTCGAAGTTCACTCAGGCCATGTCCGTACATTGGGGCGGTATCGTAATAGCGCACGCCCCTGTCCCAGGCGGTCTGGATCATGGCATCCGATGTCGGTTCGTCAATCTCGCGAAAGATATTGCCGATCGGCGCGGTGCCAAAACTAAAGGCTGTAACCTCCAGATCCACGCGGCCGAACTTGTTCTTGTGCCCGGGGTGCATTGCCATCCTCCCATAAGTAACTAAATGGTTATATCCTGATCCTGCGCTCGTCCGCAACCACTCTTTGCTCTTGACCGCGCAATGTGTGCTACGTAAAGTAACCATTCAGTTACAAATGAGAGGCCGATGTACCTGACCGACACTCACGACCAGGTGCGCAATATGGCGCGGGCGTTCGCCAATGACGTCATACGACCCCAAGCCGAGGCGCTGGACGCCGAAGAACGCTTTCCCGAACGGCTGTACGGCGAAATGGCGGACCTGGGTCTTTTCGGGATCTGCGTGCCCGAGGATATGGGCGGGCCGGGATTTGACACCGTGACCTATGCCCTGGTCATGGAGGAGCTATCGCGCGGCTACGCATCTGTTGCGGATCAATGTGGTCTGGTCGAGTTGATCTCGACGTTAGTTGCTCGACACGGAACCCCTGAGCAGATCGACCGATGGATGGCGGATATCCTGTCGTTCAAGATCAAGGTCGCATATTGCATAACAGAACCCGAGGCTGGGACGGATGTGTCGGGGATCCGCACCACGGCCGTCCGCGATGGGGACGGTTGGCGCCTGAATGGCGGCAAGATCTGGATCCACAATGCGCCTGTTGCGGACCTGGCATTTGTGCTGGCCCGGACGGACAAGGATGCGGGCCGCAGGGGCATGTCGATCTTTGCCGTCGATTTGCACGCCGAGGGCGTGGAACGCGGGCCCAAGGAACACAAGATGGGCCAAAGGGCCAGCCAGGTCGGCGCGCTTACGTTTCGGGACGTGCGACTACCGGCCGACGCACTGTTGGGCGACCCGGGGCGCGGGTTTCACATGATGATGTCGGTACTGGACAAAGGCCGTGTCGGGATCGCCGCACTGGCTGTTGGTATCGGCCAGGCAGGGCTGGAGGCGGCCGTCGAGTATGCCGGGCAGCGCAAGCAGTTTCAGCAGGCGATTGCCGAGTTTCAGGGCGTCCAATGGCTGCTGGCCGACATGGCCAAGGACATCCAAGCTGCGCGGCTGCTGGTGCATTCGGCGGCAAATCAGATCGACGCAGGCGCGGATGCGACCATGGCTTGTTCCATGGCCAAGTGCTTTGCGGGTGACATGGCCGTGGCGCGCACGGCAGATGCGGTGCAGGTCTTTGGCGGATCGGGATATATCCGCGGGTTCGAGGTCGAGAGGCTTTACCGCGATGCCAAGATCACGCAAATCTACGAAGGAACCAACCAGATCCAGCGCGTAATCATCGCCCGCGAGCTGTTGAAGAACGGAGCTGCCGCATGAGCGTTCACGCCGCGCTTGTCACCGGGTCCAGCCGTGGTATCGGGCTGGGGGCTGCCAGGGAACTGGCCCGGCTGGGATTCGATATTGCGCTGAACGGCCCTGCGGATGATGACGAACTGAGGTCTGCGGTGGCCGAGGTTTCGGCGATGGGGGTTCGTGCAATTGCCGCCCCGTTCGACGTCACCGATCTTACAGCCCATGATGGCGTTCTTGCGCAGATCGAGGCGGAGTTGGGGCCGCTGACCACACTGGTCAACAACGCAGGTGTTGGCGTTATAGAGCGCGGCGATCCCCTGAATGTCAGCGAAGAAAGTTGGGACAGGTGTCTGACCGTCAACGCCAAGGCGATGTTCTTTCTGACGCAGGCCTTTTCCAGGCGACTGCTGGCGCGCGAACGGGACAGGTCATTGTTTCACTCGATCGTCAACATTACGTCGTCCAACGCGACGGCCGTAGCTGTCCCGCGCGCGGAATACTGTGCGTCAAAGGCCGCCGCTGCGATGGTATCGCAGACCTGGGCCGTGCGCCTGGGGGCCGAGGATATTGCGGTCTACGATGTCCGGCCCGGTGTCATTGCCACGGACATGACAGCACCGGTGATGGACGACTACACGAAGCGCGCCGAAGATGGACTGACCCTTTTCCCCCGCGTCGGCACGCCCCAGGATATGGGGCAAATCGTTGCCAGCCTGGCTTCGGGCAAGCTTCCCTATACAACCGGACAGGTGATCGCGGCGGATGCCGGGATGCTGGTCCCTCGCTTCTGAGATATCCATGAAGATCCAACTTCCTGATACGACCGGCGCAATGTCCGCCTACACAATGACCGGAACGCCGATTGCCGCAGCACCCATTTCCGGTGCCCCCGCGCGGGTGGTTTTTTCGGCGGCGCATGTGGTCGCCGACCCGTTTTCCGACAATGACCCCACCGGGCCTGCCTCCATCGACTGGGAGGCGACGATGGTGTTCCGCCGCCATCTTGATGGGCTTGGAATGGGCATTGCCGAGGCGATGGACACGGCCCAACGCGGCATGGGTCTGGACTGGCCAGGCGCGCTGGAACTTATCACGCGGACGAAGGCCGAGTTGCCCGACGCGCTGGTCTTCAACGGTTGCGGAACGGATCAATTGGACCCTGCTGACGCGCGCTCCCTCGATGATGTGCGTCGAGCCTATCTGGACCAGATCGAGGCGATCCAGAAGGTTGGCGGGCGGCTGATCCTGATGGCCAGCCGGGCGCTGACCAGGATTGCCACATCGCCAGACGATTACCTGGCTGTTTATCGCGACGTACTGGCGGCCTGTGACGAACCGGTCGTGCTACATTGGCTGGGCGATATGTTCGATCCCGCGCTGGCCGGTTACTGGGGGGCGACGACCTTTGAAGAGGGTCTGGAGACCGCGCTAGCGGCGATCAGCGAAAGCCAGGACAAGGTCGACGGCATCAAAATCTCGCTCTTGGACAAGGACAAGGAAATCATCATGCGTCGCCGCCTGCCCAAGGGCGTCAAGATGTATACGGGCGATGATTTCAACTATCCCGAATTGATCGCGGGCGACGATCAGGGCTATTCCCACGCCTTGTTGGGCATTTTCGATCCGCTGGCGGCGGCGGCGGCACATGGCATCAATCAGTTGGGGGCAGGGGACATCTCTGGCTTTCGCGAAACGCTGGATCCGACCGTACCGCTGGCCCGACACATCTTTCGGGCACCTACGCAGTATTACAAAACCGGCGTGGTGTTCCTGGCCTGGCTGAACGGCTTCCAGGATCATTTCGTGATGTTGGGCGGCGCGCAGGCGATGCGGTCGCTGCCGCATTTCGTCGACTGCTTCAAGCTGGCCGATCGGTGTGGCGTTCTGGCGGACCCGGATCTGGCAACCGCGCGCATGAAGAAGCTGCTGGCCCTTTACGGTCTGTGATGCGCGATTTTTCCAGCGATCATTCGGCCCTGGCACTGAACACCGCAACGCTGGGCCACAACATTGATGGCCACGGGGCAGGGTGGTCGCCCGAGCAGGTCATCGATGCCTGTGCCGAACGCGGGCTTGCCGGGATCGTCTTTTGGCGGCGAGAGATCGGGGACCGGGCACAAGAGATCGGCGACAGGGTTCGCGCCGCTGGCATGCAGGTCGTGGGTCTGTGCCGGACCCCCTATATTACTGGCTCGCAGGCGCCTGCGACGCTGGACGAGGCGCGGGCCTCGATCGATATGGCCGCGGCGCTGGGAACGTCCGTTCTGACGATTGTGACAGGCGGAACAGAGCCGGGCACAAAGGGCGTCATCGAGTCGCAAAAACGGCTGGCGGAACGGCTGGCGGCCCTGGCGCCCTATGCCGCTGAGCGCGGCGTCAATCTGGCGCTAGAGCCGCTCAATCCGATGTTTGGGGGCAACCGGACCTGCCTGTTCACCGTGCGCGACGCCCTGGCTGTTTGCGATATGATCGGTGCGGACAATGTCGGGATCGCGGTCGATGTCTATCACGTTTGGTGGGACACAGACTTGGCGGCCAGTCTTCAGGCCGCAGGACCCGACAGGATCCTTGGCTACCATCTGTGCGACTGGCTGGAAGAGACGTCCCATATGCTGCTGGATCGCGGCATGATGGGCGATGGCGTGGCCGACCTGAAAGCGATCCGAAAGTCGGTCGAAGATGCAGGCTATGTCGGCGCGTGCGAGGTCGAGGTCTTTTCGGCAGCGGACTGGTGGAAGCGTCCTGTATCCGAGGTGCTCGACACCATGATCGAAAGGTTTCGCACAGTCTGCTGATGATCGATCAGAATTCCGCCACCGGGCCCAACAGATGATTCAATTCGGCCATAGGTTTACCGGCAATCCGGTCCAGCAGGAGGCGGCCGATCTGATATCCCGAGTCCTGAATGTCCTCGTAAATCGTGTCGATTTTTGGTCGGTAAAGGTCGAACACACTGCTGGTCTGTTTGGCAATCAGGTCGATCTCGCGTCCCAGCACCAGACCGGTGTCTGCCACCGCCGCTTGCACCGCCACAGCGGCAATTTCGCCCGGGCAGATCACGCCATCGGGGTGGTCGTCTTGGACTAGTCGGTCCAGAAACCATTCATAGAGCCGCTGCGGTTCGGAATTCAGGTCGATCCCCGCGGGTGGGATCTGGGCCATGTACCCATGTTGTGCCATCGCCCGTTCGAACCCCTCGCGCATGTGGCGCGAGAAGGTATAGTCCGGCGCCGGTGGGACGATCACGATACGGGTGCGCCCCTTTGCAACCAGCCGGTCGACCGCCATCTGCGCAAACGCGGCGTTGTCGTAGTCGACCCATGGGTGAATGCCATTTCCTTCGGTTCGACCATGCGTCACGAACGGAAAGTCATTCTCCAGAAGATGGCTGACCCGGGGGTCGTCAAACTTCGTCCGGGCAAAGACCGCCCCGTCGGCCAGCCGGTTGCGCACGATGTGGCGGATCGGATCCATCGGGTCATCGGTAATTTCATGCTGCATGATCGAGATGTGATAGCGCGTGCCTTCCAGCGCTCGCGCAAGCCCCGTGATCATCGACCCCGAAAATCCCAGGATCTCGGAATGCGGGTCCAGCACCAGTGCGATCACACTTGTCCGCCCGGTGCGCAGACGCTGTGCAGCGCGGTCGGGGACATAGCCCAATGCGGTGGCTGCGGCCTCGACTTTGGCCCGCGTGGTG
>CAYWND010000107.1:0-8134 GCA_964459085.1 uncultured Oceanibium sp.
GCCCGATGGCAAGACCATTCTGCCGCTGCGCAATCATGGCGTCACGCTGATGTCGATCGGGCTGATGACCAAAGAAGACGAGGCGGTCGGGTGGCGCGGCCCGATGCTGATGGTCGCGATGCAGCAGATGCTGGGGCAGGTGCAGTGGGGGCAGCTGGATATTCTGCTGGTCGATCTGCCACCGGGCACGGGCGATGTGCAGATGACGTTGGCGCAAAAAGCCGAGGTGACGGGCGCGATCGTGGTCTCGACCCCGCAGGACGTGGCCCTTCTGGATGCCCGCAAGGCGTTGAACATGTTCGACAAGATGAACGTGCCGGTGCTGGGTATGATCGAGAACATGTCGACGCACATCTGTTCCAACTGCGGGCATGAAGAGCATATCTTCGGCCATGGCGGCGCGCGGGCCGAGGCCGAGAAGCACGGGCTTCCCTTCCTGGGGGAAATACCTTTGCATTTGGATATTCGCCTGGCGGCAGATGGCGGCGCGCCGATCGTGGTGTCCAAACCTGACAGTGCGCAGGCTCGGACTTATCGTGACGTGGCCCGCGCCATGATTGCCGAGGGGAATGCCTGATTGACCGCCCGTCCCACATTCCCGCCGCTGCTGCGCGGCGAGGAGGCCAGCGCCGGTCTGGACCCGTTTGACAAGGCGGTCAGTGCGGCGGCCATCGGGACGGATCCGGGGCTGATCGTCTATGACCTTGGCGGTGACACACTGCGGGCGGCGATCGTGCTGGCACCCGAATCCTCGCTGGCCGAGGCGATGGCGATGGTGTTGGCGGCGGGTCTGGGATTTGCCGATGCCCTGGGCGCGCTGGCCCCGCCCGAGGTTGGCGTACATTTCGATTGGCCCGGAGGTCTGCGCATCAACGGGGCCGAATGCGGGCATCTGCGCGCTGCGGCCTCGACCCGCGAGGCGGCCGTGGAACCGGATTGGCTGGTGGTTGGCCTTGTCCTGCCCTTGTGGGCCGAGGGCGATCCCGGCGACACACCCGAACGGACAGTGCTGTACGAGGAAGGCTGCACCGAGGTTACACCCACGGCCCTGATCGAAAGCTGGTCGCGGCATTTGCTGACCTGGATCCACCGGTATATGGAGGACGGGATCGGGCCGTTGCATGCGGACTGGCGCAGCCGGGCCTTTCACATGGGCGAGGCGGTCGACCATGGCGGCCGGGCAGGGACGTTCATGGGACTGGACGAGTTTGGCGGCATGATATTGCGCACCGAAGAGGGGACGATTGTCCTGCCACTGACCGAGATGCTGGAGACCTGATGGCCAAGCTTGCGCGTACGATCCGATTTGACGAAAGCGACGAGAATGTCTTTGCGCGCCCCGCGCAGCCTGGGGAATGGGCGATTGCGGGGGGCTTTGAGTTCTCCAATTGGTCCGATGGCGATCTGACCGGCAAGGCCCGGCAGGCGTTTGCCAACGGGTGGTTGGGATTGTCCAGTTTCGGCCGCTCGACCTTTGTTGCGGTGGCGCAATCGGAAGAGGCCGAGTTGGAGGCGCTGGCCACGGATCTGGCGGGGCATTTCGTGGCGCTCTATGGCGCGCCCTCGGTCGAGGCCGCCCTTGATGCCGCACGTGGCGAGATCGCGTTTATGCAGGAATTGTGCGAGGATCACGCGCCCAACACGTTGCTGGTCGTCAATCGCGAACTGACCGAGGCCGGGGTCAAGGAACAGTTCCGCGCCATCGAGCCCGCCGAGGCCGAGATTGACCTGGTCGCGGTCCACGGCAGTTTGGACGGTTAAGGCCCCGCAGCTTACGAACCCGACCCGGCATTTGGAAAAAACAGCTGTTGGCCATCAACCTTATAGGCGGCAATCGCAGCCTGACCCTGTTCCCCAAGCAGCCAGTCGACAAAGGCTTTGGCGCCGGTGGCATTGACATGGCTGTGGCGGGCCGGATCGATCTGGATCACTCCGTACTGGTTGAACAGCGCCGGGTCGCCCTGAAAAAGCACCTGATGGTTGCCCTTGTCGGGAAACGCGATCCAGCTGGCGCGGTCAGTGATTGTATAGGCCCCCATCTCGATCGCCATGCGGATCGTCGTACCCATCCCCGAACCGGTCTCGCGGTACCATTGTCCGCCGGGGGCGAGGTCAGCAGAGGCCCAGAGTTTGCGTTCCTTCTTGTGTGTGCCCGAGTCGTCGCCGCGTGACAGGAACGGGGCTGCCCCCGCCGACAGGCGAGTTAGGCCGTCACCCAGGCCATCGGCGCGGGCCAATCGCGCGGGATCGCTTGCGGGGCCGATCAGGACAAAGTCATTGTACATCAACGGGTGGCGGGCCACACCGTGGCCGCTGGCGACAAAGGCCTCTTCGGCCTCTTTGGCGTGGACCAGCAGGACATCCGCATCGCCTTGTGATGCGTTTCGGATCGCCTGGCCGGTGCCCACGGCAACCACATCGACCCGTATCCCGGTGCGTTCCTGGAATAGGGGCAGAATATGGCTATATAGGCCGGAATTCTGGGTGGACGTCGTGGACTGAACAAGGATACGGTTTTCCGACCCCACGGCCGGGCCAATGCCAAGACCCGTGAGCAACAGACAACTGGCGATCATGACCCGGCGTTTTAGCTGCAAAATCCACCTCCCTGTGTCAGATCCGTTATGCGGAACTTTTCATATCGGACCGTATTGGCGTACCTCGCTCAGGGCAACCGAAATGTCGCGAGGCTACCGATGAGCCGCCGCAGCAAACGTGAACTGGATCCGGGCAAGCTGGATTTTCCGGGTATGAAGGCGAAGTTCTATGTCCGTGGCGACATGATAGGGGGCGGCAAGGTGGACTTGCTGCGCGTGCTGGCGCGCACCGGCTCGATCACCGGGGCTGCAGCCGAGATGGGGATGAGCTATCGCCGGGCGCATTTCCTGCTGGAGACGATGCAGCGGTGTTTTGCCCAGCCGATCTATGTGACGACCCGGGGTGGCCGCGGGGCGGGTGGCACGGTTGTGACGTCCCTGGGGTTGGAGTTGATCGACGAGTATGATGCGGCGATGGAGAAGTTCCACGACGCGTCCCGGGACTTCATGCGCTGGCTGGAGGTGCATCAGCCTGAAGATGGCGACGCGTCAGAGGGTGCCCAGGACTGACAGCCAGAACGACACCGACAGGACCGAGATCGCGGTCGCCAGCAGAACAGTACTGGCCGCGGCCCCCATGGCGCGGTTGTACATGCTGGCGAATACATAGGTGTTCACCCCTGGTGCCATCGCGGCCGTCAGGACAGCGGCCTGCACCATATGGATCGGCAGGGCAAAGACGACATGCGACAGGAACAGCGCGATGCTGGGGTGCACAAGAAGGCTGAGCGTCGAGGTCATGCTGGCTGCGCCCAACGATTTGCGCAGGCGATAGCGGGTCAGCACGCCACCCAGCCCGATCAGCGCCGTGGGCAGGGCGGCGGCGACGATCAGGTCCACGGCCTCAAGCGCCACGCCGGGCAGGGTCAGGCCCGACAGGTTGACCGCGAAACCGGCGGCCAGGCCGACCATCAGGGCGTTCTGGATCATGGCGCGCACGACCGTCACCGTGGTGTCCACCGCTCCGCGGCCATCGGCGCGGCTGATCTCCATCACCGTGATGCCCAGCAGATAGCAGAACGGCGCATGGATCGAGATGATCGCCAGCATCGAATCCAGCGCCGCCCCGCCATAGGCGCGTTCCATGATCGGGATGCCCAAGATCACCGAGTTCGAGAACAGCGACCCGAACCCGATGGCAACCGCCTCGCCCGGGCGGCGCTTGAAGATCATTCGGGCCCCCAGGATCCCCAGAAAGAAGGTTGCCGTGGATCCTGCATAGAACGAGATCATCAGCCGCAGATCAAATACAGCCGACAGGTCCAGGTTCATGGCGGCCCGAAACAGAAGGAACGGGATTGCAAAGCCCTGGGTGAAGCGGTTGATGCCGTCGACCACCGGTTCGGACAGATACCCCAGGCGCGCCGCAAGGTATCCCATGCCGGTCACCAGAAAGACCGGCATGACAACGTCCAGCAGCGCCAGCATTCAGACCTCGTACCGCAGGACCAGACCGTCATGCGCCGGCGTCACATGTTCTGGTGTTTCAGCATCGACAGTGGCGTAATCCAGGTCGATATGCATGTTGGTCAGGATCGCGCGGCCCGGTTTCGCCCGGTCGATCCATTCCAGCGTCCGGTCCAGATGCGCGTGCGAGGGGTGCGGGCTGCGGCGAAGCGCATCGACGACCCAGCAGTCGATGCCGGTCACCGCCTGCCATGCCTCGTCCGTCATTTCGGACACGTCTGGCAAATAGGCCAGCGGGCCGATCCGGAACCCAAGCGCATGAATATCGCCGTGGACCGCCCGAAAGGGCGACAACTCGATGCTGCCACCGGGGCCGTCCACCGTGAACGGGCCTTCGATGCGGTTGAGCTTCAGGATCGGGGGATAGCTGGACCACTCGGGCTGAAAAAAAGCGTATCCGAAACGGTTCGTCAGCGCCTCGCGCGTGGCGTCGTCGGCCCAGATCGGCAGACGTTCGCGTGTGTTGAAGACGATCATGCGCAGATCGTCCAGCCCGTGGACGTGGTCGGCGTGCTGATGGGTATAGGCGACACCGTTCAGGACACCGATCCCGGCATCGAGAAGCTGCGCGCGCAGGTCGGGCGAGCTGTCGATCAGGACCCGCGTGGTGCCATCCGGCCCGTCGCGTTCCACCAGCATCGAGCAACGCCTGCGGGTGTTGCGCGGATTGTCGGGATCGCAATCCCCCCAATGCCCGCCCAGCCGTGGGACGCCGCCTGACGATCCGCAGCCCAGTATGGTGAACCTGAGCTCAGCCATTTGGGGTCCAATCAGCGGCTTTGACAAAGAGGCGGTCGAAATTCGCGCTGGTGGCAGTGGCGAACTCGTCCTCGTCCATGTCGAAGATCTGCGCGCCGACCTGCGCGGTGTAGCGCGTGTACCCCGGTTGATTGCGCTTGCCGCGATAGGGTGTGGGCGCAAGATACGGGCTGTCGGTTTCGACCAGGATCCGGTCCAGTGGCGCGGCGGCGAAGATGTCACGCAGGGCCTGGCTGTTGCGGAATGTCACGATCCCGGACATCGACAGATAAAATCCAAGATCGAGCGCTGTGCGTGCCAGCGCAGCGCCGGACGAAAAGCAGTGCATCACACAGCTATAGGGTGCGTCTGCGTGGGCCTTGCCCAGGATCTCGGCCATGTCCTCGTCGGCGTCGCGGGCGTGAATGATCAGCGGCAGGCCCGAGGTTTGTGCCGCCTCGATATGGACGGCCAGGCTGGCCTTTTGCTGATCGGCACTGTCGGCCGTGTAGTGATAGTCCAACCCCGTCTCGCCAATGCCCACGCATTTGGGATGCGTCGCGATCGCCAGCAACTGGTCGACGCTGGCCATAGGCTCCTCGGCTGCGCTCATAGGATGGGTTCCGGCGGCGTAGAAGACGGGCGCATGCGCCTCGGCAATCGCGCGAACGGCGGGTTCGTTTCGCAAGCGTGTGCAGATCGTGACCATTCTGGTGACGCCCAGATCGGCGGCATCCGCGATCACCTGGGGGATCCGGCCCTCGAAATCGGGAAAGTCCAGATGGCAATGGCTATCGACAAGGGGCGCGCGCGTAGACAAGGGGGCAGGGGCCTTTGATGACGGGGCCTCAGGCGGCGCGCTGGGCGATCCCTGAGGCCGTTTTCTCAATTCGCAGGAACATATCGAGGATCACGTGTTCGGGGTCAAGGTTCACCGCGCGGGCGTGATCCAGACGCTCCCCCTGTTCCTGGACAAACGCGGCCCATTGGCGCGCGGCGGCCAGGCCAGGGACAAGACGAGGGATCAGCGGTGCCTCGTCGTCCAGCAGGGTCGCGTTGTCGGTGGCCGCGCTTGCGCGCGCCAGGCGCGACAGCAGCAGCAGCGCAAGGTCCGAGATCATCCGATACGCCACGTCACCGGATCGCCCCGCAGCCTTAGAGGCAAGGGCCGTGATCGCAGGCCGGTCCAGGGGCAGGCCGGACGACAGCAGCGATACGATCTGCGGATAGAGGTCGGTCCCGCCCGCATCCTGCAACCGGATCGCTGCACCAACCGAGCCGCCGCTCAGGTGGTGCAGCAACGCAGGATCAGCGGCAGCCGTCCCGGTGGCACTCAGCGCGGTTGCCAGATCGTCCGCGTTCAGGGGCTGGAACCGCAGGGTCCGACAGCGGGACCGGATCGTGGGCAGCAGACGGGCGGGGCGGTGGCCTATCAGCAGGAACACCGTGCGTTCGGGTGGCTCTTCGAGCAGTTTCAGCAGGGCATTGGCGGCGGCTGTGTTCATCTCGTCGGCCGCATCGACGATTGCCACACGCCACCCGCCATCGGCCGCGGATAACCCAAAAAAGGATTTCAGGCGCCGCACGTCATCGACCGTGATCGCGGTTTTGTGGCGCTTGGCTTTGTCATCCCAGGACCGGCGTACCAGCGCCAGCCGGGGTTCGGCCAGTTGCGAGATACGGCGGTTGACCGGCGATTCTGGATTGGTGTCCAGCGTCGGGACAACGGGGGCGTCGCCAAAGAGGCCCGCGCCGCCATCCATGTCGGGCGGGTCGGCCAGCAGATGTCGTGCGGCACGCCACGCAAAGGTCGCCTTGCCCACGCCCTGAGGGCCGATCAGCAGCCAGGCGTGGTGCAGCCTGCCGCCCTGACTGGCGGCCAGAAAGTCTGCCTCGGCCTGGACCTGACCGACCAGCGAGCGCGTGTCGCGCGGGTGGGGTGCGCCGTCCACCTGGTCTGCCTGCGGCGGGGATTCGTCAGGATCACTCATCTGAGGCGTGGTTCTACCACATCCCAGACGCGGCGCGCGACATCCCGAGCCTCGCCTATGCCATCGATAACATGGCAGCGGTCCGGAAAGTCTCGCGCCAGATCCAGAAAGCCCGTGCGCAGGCGGCGCTGGAAATCGGCGCCCATGTCTTCGAACCTGTCTTCGCCGGACTTGCGGGCCAGGCCGCGTTCCAGCGCGGCCTCGGGGTCCATGTCGATCACCAGGGTCAGGTCCGGTTCGACCCCGATCATCAGATCGTGCAGGGCGTCGACGGTCTGGCGCAACTCGGCCCGTGCCGCACCCTGATAGACCCGGGTGCTGTCGGCGAACCGGTCGCAGACCACCGTCTGCCCAGCCTTGAGCGCAGGCTGGATCGCGCGTTCCAGATGATCGCGGCGCGCGGCGGTGAACAGCAGGATCTCGGTTTCCGGCGACCAGCGATTGGGATCGCCTTCGACCAGCAGACGCCGGATTTCCTCGGCCCCCGACGAGCCGCCGGGTTCGCGGGTCTGTATGACCTCGTGTCCCGCCGCGCGCAAATGGTCGGCCAGCAGCCGGGATTGCGTGGACTTGCCCGACCCGTCAATACCTTCGAAGCTGATGAACAGGCCCTTGCGACCGGACGTATTCGTCATGTCAGTCGCTGGTGCCCAATGCCGTCTGCAGCAGACGGTCGGCCAGTACCCTCGCCGAGGCGTCAAGGCGCACCAGAAAGCCGCCCCGCGCCACCGACTCGGATGCTGTAAGCGGCACCCGTTTATCCTCGAGGCCCGGAACGCTGACGACCAGTTCGGCCAAGGTTTGACCGGCCTCGATCGGGGCCTCGAGCGGCCCGTCATACTCGACCCGCACCTGGACGTTCTCGCGTTCGGTAAAGGCAATGACCGCGTCGACGCCGTCCGGCGCGACAAGCCCGACATTGTCAGCCTCGCCCAGCCAGACATCCGCGCGCAGGATCTCGGCACCCGGGGCATAGAGCGTCTTGATATAGAATTCGCGGAAAGCCCATCCCACAAGGCGCTCGGCCTCGACCAGGCGATCGCGGGTGCTGTCGAGGCCCGAGACCATCATCGTGACCCGCCGCCCGTCCTGGAGGGCGGATCCAACCAGCCCATACCCCGCCTCTTCGGTGTGACCGGTCTTCAACCCATCCGCGCCAATGTCGAGGCTTAGCAGGGGGTTTCGGTTATCCTGTTCGATGTCTTCCCAGGTAAACGTGGTTTCGGCGAAATACGGGTAGTATTCAGGAAATTTGTCGATCAGAAGTTTGGCCAGTTGCACCAGATCCCGGCCACTCATCCGGTGATCGGGATGCGGCCAGCCGGTCGAGTTGGCAAACAC
>CAYWND010000108.1:0-8075 GCA_964459085.1 uncultured Oceanibium sp.
GCACAAGGGGCCTGTCGAACAGCATGCCCCGAGTTAGCGCTGCCGCGAACAGGATACAAGCCGGACGAGAGACGAATGCAAAATCCCACCGCCGCCATGCTGGTTATCGGAGACGAGATCCTTTCCGGCAGAACCCGGGACGCGAACATGTACCATCTGGCCGGCAAGCTGACCGCCCTGGGGATCGACCTGTGCGAAGTGCGGATCGTCGCAGATGACGGTCCTGCGATTGTCGCGGCGCTGAATGATCTGCGCGCGCGTGCCGACCATGTTTTCACCTCGGGCGGGATCGGGCCGACGCATGATGACATCACTGCCGATTGCGTGGCACAGGCCTTCGGCGTCGGCATTGATGTGCGCCAGGACGCCCGCGCGGCACTGGCGCGCAACTATCCCAATGGCGAGGACGATCTGAACCCTGCCCGCCTGCGGATGGCGCGCATTCCCGATGGGGCCCGGCTGATCGACAATCCGGTCTCGGGCGCGCCGGGTTTTCAGATCGGGAATGTCTTCGTGATGGCCGGGGTGCCAGCCGTGTTTCAGGCCATGGTCGAAAGCGTGCTGCCGACGCTGGCCGGCGGCGCGCCACTGATGTCGGAAAGCGTGCGTATTGATCGGGGCGAGTCCGAGGTGGCCCTGGCGTTGGCCACCATCGCCGCACGCTACCCCGAAGTCGCCATCGGATCCTACCCGTTCCAGCGCGACGGGCGCTATGGGACCAACATCGTTCTCCGCGCCCAGCTGCGTGACCCGCTGGATGCCGCCGCCAACGATGTGCGGGCGCTTGTTGTCTGACCTTCCTGCAGTGTACTCGCATCGGGTTTGTGTCCGGTCCGGTTCCGGTATAGATCAGCAATCAAGGCGGACGTGGCGAAACCGGTAGACGCAACGGACTTAAAATCCGTTTCCCTAGTGGAGTGTGGGTTCGAGTCCCACCGTCCGCACCAACTGTGCCTTTGCGGTTTGGGTTGATCGGACATGGGACTTCAGGCCCATGTCACGACTACCATTCGTAGATTTCCATCCTGTCCGCGGTCAGCGTGTAGCCTGTTTCCGCGATCTCGGTGGACATCAACTGCGTGTTCATTCGTCCCGTGACCCAGACCGGATCCCACAGCGCATCACTGGGCCACGGGTCTATTGCGCGCACCAGCACCAGTTGGTTGGGCGGCGGGGGTGGCGTGTGGATGCAAGCCCCGACATAGGGCACCAGGATGAACTCGGTCACACCATCAGCCCCAAGCTCCAGCGGAATGATGAAGCCTGGCAGTCGAATATAGGCCCCCTGCAGGGTTGGGTTCAACTTGGTGGCGTTCGCATCGTAGATCGGCGCCCAAGTATCATTTTCCAGGTCCAGTTCCCCTTCGCCGATGATCTCGGCATAGGGGACACCGGGTGGGATCAGGTCGTCCCAGGTGATCTCGACCGGGGCGGCGGCCGCGCCGATCCGAGGGGCCGCGAAACCGGCCAGACCCAGGGCCACCAGATGTCTGCGTGTCAGTTGTGTCATGTCCTGACCATCATACCATCGGCCAGCGACAGCCGATAGGCCCTGAGCGCGGGTATCAGGCTCACAATCGCGCCAGCAGCCACGACCGCCAGCAGGACCAGGCCTTCGCGAAGGGTCGGCGCCCCAATGGGCAGAAACAGGCCATAGGCGGTATCAACGATCGGTTGGGCGACACTCAGCGCCAGATACAACAGACCCAGGCCCAGCACTGCGCCCGTCGCCGCGATCAGCATTGCCTCGATCAGCAACAGACTAAGAATGGTGGACGGGCTGGCACCCATCGCGCGAAAGATCGCCATCTCGCGCCGCCGCTCGTTCAGGCTGGAAAAGATCGTTGCCATCATCCCGATCAGCGCCGTTACGACAACCATCGCTGACACCGCCAGCAGCGCGGTTTCGGCCACGCCGACAAGGCCCCACAGTTCCTGCAATGCAACCCCGGGCAGGATCGCCAGCAGCGGCTCTTCGGGATAGGTGTTGATTGCCCTCTGCAGGGCAAACGTCCTTAACGGGCTGTCGATCCCGATAAGTGCGGCCGTTACAGCCTTGGGTGTCAGGTCCATCTGGCGAATGACATCCACCGGCGTTGCCTGCCCGGGGATCTTTGCCCCGCTTCGCCAATCGACATGGATCGCTTCGATTGCTTCCATCGACACGATCACCGTGCGATCCACTGGTGTGCCGGTTTTGTCCAGGATGCCAGACACCCGGAATGGCTGATCCTTGTGTTCGGTGAACGAAGCCAGACCGTGGGCAACAATGATCGGATCGCCGACGCTGTAGCCCAGCGCCTCGGCCACGTCGTGGCCGATCACCGTATCGAACAGATCGTCCATGACAACGCCTTGGGCAAAGGACAGGCCCCGGCCCTGACGGTACTTGTAGTGGTCAAAAAACCCGGTGCTTGTGCCCATCACGCGAAACTGACGATGGCTGTCGCCCAACGAGATTGGAACGATCCAGTCAACCTCGGGTCGGGCCGCGATGTCCTGGTAGCTTTCCCAAGTCACGTTGTTTGTCGCGTTCCCGATGCGGAACACTGAATACAGCAGCAGTTGCACCGACCCCGACCGGGCACCCACAATCAGGTCCGTCCCCGAAATCGTGTCGGCAAAACTGGCCTTGGCACCGGTCCTGACCTTCTCAACCCCCAGAAACAGCGCGACCGACAGCCCGATGGCCAGCACTGTCATGCCCACGGTCAGCCGCCGCGCCAAAAGCGAGCCAAGTGCTAGCCGCAGAATCATGCTGCCTGCCTGTCGATGGTGGCGATCTGGGACATTTCGACGACACGATCGAACCGGTCGGACAGGCGCGCGTCGTGGCTGACCATCAGCAGGGTCGATCCTTGCGCGTGGACCTGTTCGAACATCAGGTCTAGAAAACTTGCCCTGCTGCCCTCGTCCAGCGCAGATGTGGGTTCATCCGCGATCAGGATCGGCGGCTGCCCAATCAGTGCGCGGGCGACCGCGACGCGTTGCTGCTGTCCGACGCTGAGGTGCGCGGCGCGTTCCCAGCGAATACCGTCGGGCAGGCCCAGCGCCCGGCACAGGTCATCCGCGCGCCGCCCGGGATCCGTGCATCGTCTGCGGCGTTCGGGGGCGAACCGAAGGGGCAGCTGGATATTGTCTATCACCGTCCCGAAGGGCAGCAGGTTGAACTGCTGAAACACCACACCGATGTGTTCTGCCCGGTATCTGTCTCGGGAACCGCCCGACAGCGTTCCCAGGTCGGTGCCGGCCACGCTGACCGAGCCGTGGTCAGCCAGGATCGTTCCGCAGATCAGGGACAAAAGCGTCGATTTGCCAGATCCGCTGTCGCCAAGTATCAGAACGGTTTCGCCCGGATCGACGGCGAGTTCTGGGACCGATATGGCAAAGGGTGACCGGCCTGACCAGCGGAACCGCAACCCGCTGACATTTATGATCGGTCCGGTCGCCACGCTTAGAACATGCCGCGCAGATCCAGCACGGGATTGTCGCGCTCGACCTCGGCTGCCTGTGCGCCGGATGCCGAAACAATCCGGATCTCCAACTCACGCGCAGTCTCGAACGTGTCGAAATACGCGAATGAGATCTCGGACAGTGCGTCCGGATTGCCGCACGTCAACTGGTACTCGGCATGAAACTCGGTATGAGTTTCCGCGCCGCTCTGCTCGTCGCCATGCGCGTGCTCTTCGTCATGATCCTGATCGTCCTCATGCGCGTGGTCGTCAGCATGTTCATGTTCATCGTGATCTTCGTGCTCGTCCTCGCTCTCCAACGCAGCGCTGGCCTGCACAACGGTACACGCTGCAGCCGCAGGCAGGATGAACAGATCCAGCGGCCGCGACAATGTCGCGATCGCATCATCAATCGCCGCGCGATCCTGGGCGCTTTCGGCCCGGTACTCAAACCCCACGATATCCGCCCCTGGCGCATGAAACTCCATCGCAATTTTAGTGCCGTCGATCGCGATATCCAGTGCTCCGACACCGTGTTCGTGACTGTCCAGCTCGCGGGTCTGCTCGGCCAGGGCCGGGCTCGCGAGCATGGCAATGAACAGGGCTGGAATAGGTCTCATCGAATTGCTCCATCAATTGAGTTTAGTGGACACGGGGCGCATGTCTCGCTGTGCAAACGTCATTCGAGAACAGCCTGGCAGTGCCGGGCCTCGGTTTTGTTATTTTATAAGATAACAAGTTGCAAGTTTGGAGGCCATACGCCACCCGTTTATGCGCTTGCTCGCAAAATGACACCAAGGCGATCCGTACCGATCCAGGTGTCGGCGCCTGCCTCAACAGACTTGGAATTGTCGCGGTAAATCGCATAATGGGCGCCTATTTTATGTGAACAGTATTGGGGACAAACATGATTTGTTCGCGCATTCCAAGGCTATCGTACATCGCACCTGTCCTGGTTTCGGCATTTGTCACCGGAGCTTGGGGGCAGAATGCGCCAGTGGGCTGTGCCGCACTGCCAGCGGAAGCAAACTCTGGCATCTACGTCCTGGAGATTCCCGGCAGCGAACCACAGCCCCTTTATTGCGACAACGAGATCGAGGCCGATGGCCGCCGGGGCGGTTGGACCCTGGTGTGGAGCAACCTCAGAGGCGCGGCAAACGATCCGGCCACGGATCTGTCCTGGTGGGTGTCGATCAATTCGCCGCCCAGATACTCGGGCGTATTGCCAACAGACGGATTGTCCACCGGGCGTCAATTTTTTTGAGGTCTACACCGGTCTGAATTGGTGGATCGATCTGACGGGTGCAAACACCGGGGCCGAGATGATCTACGAATGGGCTGGCAACTACTCATCCGAGCGGCGCATCGACCAACAGGCCTTTTGCCGGTTCCGATTGGATCCCGATGACAGCTATCGTATTCTGTTTGATCGCGACACCTGTCTGCAACTGATTGGCAGTGCCGGGCTGCCCGGGCTGTTTGTCAGCCACACCGGGCAAATGTGGTCGGCTATGGACAAGGACAACGACACGCACGAGCAAGCGTGCGGGACTTTCTATTCCGGGACGCCGTTCTGGTACTATTCCTGTTGGAGCGGGTCGATCAACGGTGGCGGGGAGCACTACGGCAGGGACCACAAGAACGGCGCGTACTGGAAGTCGTCAGAGCGTGAGTTCGCCGCGAACCAGCCCAGCAATTCGGCCATTGGCGCCGGCAGCGGCTGGATTTATATCCGCCCGTCCGGGGCTGGGCACTAGGGTGGCCTGCGCGACCCGCTGAACCCTCATTTCGGTTCGTCAGAGCCTGCATACCCACCCCTAAAATGGCGGCACCGCGTGGCAGACGTCACAGTCCCATCGCGCCCTAACGATGACTTCAGGCGCGTTTTGAAGTAACATATTTGTGAATTCGTTATTTCTTTTATCTGATCATTGGACATACGCTCGTGAACCTGAGTTGGGGGATTTTGTCGTTCACGCACAGGGCCATCACCCGCCCGGTGGCACTTGTCCTAGGCGCTCTTTCTACCCTAATCGCATCACCCGAATCCGCCCTTTCCCAGAACATTTGCGGCCCCGCTCTTGCGACCTGCGACCTGCAAACTGACGCCGCTTGCCTGGAAAAAACCTATGCCTGCGGCGAGTACGACACCGTGATCCGCACGCTGTTTGTCGAAGACTTCGCCCCGACGGCGGATCAGAAGTATTTCATTGGCGCGTCCTTCTTCGGCAACTACGTCCGAACCCGCGCGACCGGCCTGCAATGCGAGATGGTGACCTTCGCGCGGGATTATCTGACCGACTATCTGGGTACCTTGGATGCGCAGTTTTCGGAAACCGGCAGCTTCGGCACCGTTCGCCAAATGAACCAGATCTACCACGCCACTCAGATGACGGACGATCTGGCCGATGTCACCGGGTGTCCGGAATCTGCGCTGACCCGGGCCCGCGTGGCGGTCATTGCCCGGACCGAAGGGATCGCCTTCTCCAAGGGCGTGTTCCTGGATCCACCCACGGAAGCACGCGATCTGTTCCAGACCCTGGTGATTGCGCTGCGCAGTTTCGTCAGCCGCGCATCGGACCTGGAAACCGGGATCGCGCTGCGCCGGGTCGAGATCCAGTCGGCGCAGACCCATCTGGGCGCGATCCGCGCGATCTTTGCCGAGGTCTTCGGACCCGTTGCGGGGTCGGGTGCCAACATCATCCTGAACACGTCGATTCTGGACGATCTGGATCGCAAGACGGCCGGAATGCTGCGCGATGTCGAGATCGAGGAATCGGCGTTTGCGGCCGCGCTGGGCGGGATCTCGGCCGAGGAATATGCCGCGATCCGGGCCACCACCATCGCGGCATCCGAGGAATTTCTGAAGCATTCCGCGTTCCACATCAACATGATCGGGAACCTGATGCCAACCGACCCGGCCAAACCGTTCTGGCAGCTGGCTGATGATGTGCGCGCCGAAAGCGACAGCCGCCAGGCCTTTGAAGATCTGGCGCAGATCAAAGAGGATTGGGCGCTGTTCGGGGACGTGGTCGGGATCTGCGGCCAACCGGGCGCGGCCGACCGCGTGTGGTATTGCCGATGAGACGTTGGGCGATCCTTGTCGTTCTGATGATGGCGCAGGCCGCGGGGGCCGAGTCGATCCTGGAACGGCGCTATACCTCGGACAAGCTGGATGGGTTCTGGCAGGGCACTTTGGGTGCTACAGCGCCGGATGCCGCGTGGTTCGACATTCTGTCGGGGGCTGACAGCGCCGAGCCGGTGGTCGAGGCGCCGCCGACACCGGCGTTCGATCTGCCGTTTGCGGGCGTGATTATCGGCGAATCCGGCGATGATGGCAGCGGCACGCAGGTCAGCAACGCCTTTCCCGTCATCCCGCTGTCGCCCGGCGATGCGGCAATGCTGGTCCGGCGCCTGGCCTGGGCCGAGATCTACCTGTCGCGCTATCGGTTCTTCGAAGCGGTCAGCACCGACACGTCAGACGTGCTGGACACGCTGTTGTCACGCCAGTATGCGGCGGGGCTCGAGGCTGCGCTGGTTTCTGCGCGGCTGTATTTCTCGGCGTCCGACCTGCAGACCAAATGCCGCCACCTGACCCGGATGGGCGAGTTGAACGCAGGGCCGCTGGCCGGGCTGGATCCCGATGCGCTGCCGACGCAATGGCAGGCTTTGGCCCCGATCCACGCTGATGCAACGCAACGCATCGGCGATAGCGCGTTGTCCCAGATCGTGTGCAGTGCCGAACCGGTTCGGACCCGTGCCGAGACGGTTGAGTTGATCAAGACCCGCGTGCGCGAGCAGTTGATGGTCGAGGTGCGCGCAAAGGTCGAGGACTCGCTGCAGTTGCTGGAAGGGGCCTCGACCCAGTTCCAGACGCTGGTCAACGACATGGATGTGCCGATTGCGTCGGCCGAGATCCTTGAGTTGGAGCGCGTGCTGGGCAACGCCAGTGCCAACATGATCCTGGTCAAAGAGGATCAACTGCGCGCGCAAGAGACGATCGAGGAATTGCAGGGCGTGGACCTGTCCGCGCTGAACCAGCCGGGACAGATGGCCGAGTTCGAAACCGGCCAGGCACGGATGGCCGCAATGGTGGCGCTGATCGATGACGTTATGGCGGCTATGGCCGATCTGGCCGCCGTCAGCGGCGATCCGCAGGTCACCACCGATCTGGCCCCCTGTACGGACCTCAGGGGGGCCTATTCTGCGCTGGACCTCAACCTGGATACCGGGACGCTGGCACGCCAGATCGAGGGGCCCTACGAGGTCTGCATCACCCAGGCCCGCGCGGTCGTGGCCCGGTTCCAGCAGCCCACGCTGGACAAGGCCTTCATGGCCGAACTGGCGCGCCAGGTGCGCCAGCTTTCCGAAACCTATCTGGCCACGGTGTCCCCATGATGCGTCTTGTCGCCATAACACTGGTCTCGATCCTGCTGTCGTTTGGCGCTACGGGTGCCCGGTCGCAGACCTGCGCCGACCTGACGCTGGACGAGGCGGCAACCCGGTCAGGCGAGTTGACCACGCTGCTGAAGATCGCGAATTTCCGCGCCGACGTGACCTATATGGGCGAGGTCGCGATCGAGCTGGAGCAATTCCTGGACAGCTGTGGCGATGGCGAGGCCG
>CAYWND010000109.1:0-8018 GCA_964459085.1 uncultured Oceanibium sp.
TGCGCAGAGCCAGCGCCTTCATGACGCCGGACACCACGCCTGCGCCGCCCATGTGCATGGTCATGTCTTCCATGCCACCGGCGGGTTTCAAGCTGATACCGCCGGTGTCGAACACAACCCCCTTGCCGACCAGGGCAAAGGGCGCCTCCTTGCCGCCACCGGTCCATTGCATGACGACCACCTTGGACGGGCTGCGCGACCCCTGACCCACGGCCAGCAGCGTGCGCATACCCAGCTTTTCCAGGTCTTTTTCCTCCAGCACCTCGACCTTGACGCCCAGTTCGGACAGCGCCTCCAGCCTGTCGGCAAACTCCTGAGTGGTCAGCACGTTGGCCGGTTCGTTGACCAAATCTCGGGTGAAAAACACGCCCTCCGCGACGGCAATCCCGGCCGCTGCGTCCTGCTGCAAGGCATCGGGATCCTTTGAATAGACCGTGACCGACCCTGACGCCTCGGCCTCGGCGGTCTTATGGTCGGTGAAACTGTAGGCCCGCAGTGCAAGGCCCCCGACAACATCGGCTGCATTGCGATAGCTGGCCAGATAGAGCGCCAGGTCCGCCTTGCCCAACGACTTGGCAATCGTCGCACCAGCCTTGCGCGCCGACGTGGCATCCGCCCGACGGGACAGCTTGCCCACGATCACTTGCTGCGCTGCCAGACCAGACGGCATCGACAGAACATGCACACCGCCCTCTTTGAGCTTTTCGAACACCTCGCTGTCGACCAGACGCGCCAGCCCGCCCCGCATCAGGCGATTCACCCGGCGTGCAACCGGATCCAACGTCCCTTCAGGCGGCAAAAACAGGGCGATCCGCCCCTCGAGGTCGGAGATCGCGTCGAGGTCAGGGGCGGCGAAGGAGATATCAGGCAGGGACGTCATGCGTATCCTCTTTGGGTCAGCTTCCCGCCCTACTTAAGCGCTCGGGTACCGCTTGGCCAGCAGGCAAGGGCATCAGGCCGCCCCTGACCCTTCCGGGGCACAAAACTTCTTGCGGATCACGCCGCTTTGGGTCAGGTCATCAAGGGTATGACGACGCTGAACACCTATATTCTCAGGCAGCTGATCGTGGCCTTCGCGTTCTTCTGTCTGATCCTGGGGGGGCTGATCTGGCTGACACAGGCCGTTCGCCTGATCGACACCGTGCTCGCCTCGGGCCAATCGCTGTGGCAACTGGTCGAGTTTTCGCTGCTGGTGCTACCCAAGGTTCTGGCGGTCGTGATCCCGATATCCGCCTTTGCCGCAGCGATTTATACCATCAACAAGCTTTACACGGATTCCGAGCTGGTCGTGATGATGACCTCGGGACAGGGTCCGATGGCACTATTGCGTCCCGTGGCGCTGTTCGGTCTGGCGATTGCGGTCCTGACATATGCGACCGGCAGCTATCTGTCGCCGCTGGGGCAGAAGCAGTTGATGGAGGACCGGGCCGAAATCCGGTCCCAGATCGCCAACTCGCTGATCCGCGAGGGGCGCTTTTTGCACCCGTTGAAGGGCGTCACGCTGTTCATCCGCTCGACCCGTGGAGATGGCAGCATGGAGGGGATATTCCTGCACGATCAGCGGATCGACGAGGCCCCGGTCACCTACACGGCAGAAGAGGCGCTGCTGGCACGTGACGACCAGATTGCCCGGCTGGTGATGCGCAATGGCGTGGCGCTGACCTATTCGGCAGATGATCGCATTCTGGCACGCGTGCAATTCGAAAGCTTTTCATACGATCTGTCGGAGCTCGTCCAGGACGTTGCCGTGAACCCGCTGGACCCAGACATCCAGGGCACAACCACGCTGCTGTCCCCGCCACAGACGTACCGCCAGATGGACGGGTTCAACTTTGCAGATTTTCTGGCCCATGGACACGAACGGATCGTTATGACGTTGAACGCGCTGATCCTGCCTGTTCTGGCACTGGCCGTGATCCTGACGGGGGATTATCAGCGGCGCGGATTCGGACGCCGAATCTTTGTCGCAATCTCCGCCGGTCTGATCCTGTTTCTGGGCGGCACGGTCGGCAAGTCGGTCATCCTGGCCAATGCGGCCTTGTGGCCCGCCAACTATCTGCCCGCGGCAATCGCCATAGCCATCAGTCTGTTTCTGCTGATCACCGCATCTCGACGCCGTACGCTGATCCCGCGAGGTGCGGAATGACGCTGGCCCGCTATATCGCCGGCCGCTTCTTGCGGATGATCTTGCTGGTCTTTGCCGGAATCGCGCTTTTGACCGCGTTGGTCACACTGGCCGAGAACATCCGCATTGCCGCCAAAAACAATGCCGGCGTGGCCGAGGCGCTGACGCTGACCATTCTGCAATCCCCGAACATCCTGGCGCAGGCCTTTCCGCTGATCCTGATGCTGGGCTCGTTGGCCACGTTTTTGGCCCTCTCTCGCAGTTCCGAGATGGTGATTGTGCGTGCTTCGGGACGATCGGCACTGCGGATGTTGCTGGGGCCTGTGATGATTGCGGTTCTGATGGGGGGCGTTGCCGTTGCCTTGCTGAATCCAATTGTCGCCTATACCACCGTCTGGGCGTCCGAATACAAGGCGGACCTGACGCAGCGGGGTATCAACGTGCTGTCCTTTGGCGAGGGCAGCCTGTGGTTGCGCCAAGGGCTGGAGGATGGGCAAACGGTGATACAGGCCCGCAGCGCCACGGACGAGGGATTGCGCCTGCTGGGTGTCAGGCTGCATCAGTTCGATACCGATGACCAGCTTGTGACCCGGATCGAAGCCGCGTCTGCCGCTTTGTCGGGTGAGACATGGATCCTGACGGACGTGCGCCGCTGGCCACTGGACCTGGCCGCCGGTGCGCCCTTACCAGCGCCCGAGTTCCTGACTCAACTGAACGTGCCGACCAACCTGACGCAGGAACAAATCCTGGAGAGTTTCGCCCAACCCGAAACCATCCCGATCTGGAGCTTGCCTGGGTTCATCGACCAGATGGAACGGGCCGGGTTTTCCGCGACCCACCATCGCGTCTATCTGCAAAGCGAACTGGCCCGCCCGGCCCTGTTCGCTGCCATGGTTCTCATCGGTGCCGGGTTTTCGCTGCGTCATGTGCGCTTTGGCCAAACCGGTGTGATGATCCTGCTGGCAGTTGGTGCAGGGTTTGGCCTGTTCTTTTTCAAGGACGTCTCGGAAACGCTGGGCGGCAATGGCGATCTGCCGGTGCTACTTGCCGCCTGGAGCACACCCGCCGCCGCGATACTGATGGCGCTGGGATTGTTGTTGCACCTGGAAGACGGATGACCCTTTCGCTTCGGATCCTCGTCATTCTGGCAGCGCTCGGATCCCTTCTGGTCCTGTCGACAGTGCCGTCGAAGGCTCAGAATGGCGACGAACCTGCGATTTCGCTGATTGCAGGGCAGATCTCGGTCGATGCGCAGGCCGGGCAATTGGTCGCGTCCGATGGGGTCGAAGTCTTCTATGGCCCTGCCCGGCTGACGACCCCGGAATTGCGGTTCGACCAAAGCACGGACGTGATCTCGGCCACAGGACCGATCCGGCTGGAAACTGGTGAGGGGATCGTTTTTCTGGCCAACATGGCCGAGCTGTCCGCTGATCTGCGTGCGGGTTTGATCTCGGGCGTGCGATTGCTGCTGGAGGACCGGTTTCAGATAGCAGCGGTCGAGGCGCGGCGCACAGACGGCCGCTACAACACGCTCTACAAGACGGTCGCCAGCAGTTGTCGGATCTGCAGGGACAATCCCACACCAGTCTGGCAGGTTCGCGCCCGGTCCATCGTTCATGACGAAGCCAAAGAAAGAATCTATTTCGAGAACGCGGTTCTCGAGGTTTTCGGCCTGCCGGTCGCCTACCTGCCGCGTTTGCGTATCCCGGCGCCGGGTGTGGCGCGTGCATCGGGCTTCCTGGTCCCGCGTCTGTCGAACTCGGATGTGAACGGCTTGGGCCTGAAGATCCCATACTATCAAACTTTGGGGCCGCACGCCGACTTCACGCTGACCCCGTTTTTGTCCAGCGAAGGCCCCTTCGTCCTGGAAACCGAATATAGGCAGAACCTGCGCACCGGGTCTTTTGTTCTGGAAGGTGCGATGGCCCTTGGCGGCGGGCAGGCCGATCAATTCGGGCGCGGATTTTTCAATGCGGATGCCGAGTTCACCCTGCCCCGCGACTTCGATCTGGACATCTCGCTCTCGATTGCCAGCGACGACGAGTTTCTCAGTGAATTCAGCTATTCTGATGATGACCGCCTAAACAGCTTTGTCTCGGCCAATCGCTATGGCGCAAACGGATTTGTGGACATCCGGGCCGAAGCCTATCAAACCCTGCGCGATGCGGAAGATCAGGGAACCATTCCGATCGTGTTCCCGAAGGTCGAATATCGCAAGGTGTGGCATGATGGAGTGCTGCCTGGTGCCGCCGGTGTGCGCGCCAACCTCCTGGGATTGGGCCGCACCGAGGGCCGCGATGTTTTCAGGGCCGGGCTGGGCGGAGACTGGCGGCTGGATCGTGTCACCGCGCAAGGGATCCAGCTTGCGGCGCTGACGGATATCGCCGCCGAGGTCTACCTGACCCGCGATGATGCGACGTTTGACAGCTCCAGCTTTCGCGTGACCCCAACAGTGGGCGCGGAATTGCGCTGGCCGCTTATCCTGAACACCGGTTCCGCCGCGCATGTTGTCGAACCTGTTGCACAGATCCTTTATACGGGAACGACCGGCGATGATGACGTCCCGAACGAAGACAGCCTGCTGCCCGAACTTGACGAGACAAACCTGTTTTCAATCAATAGGTTTCCCGGCCTGGACGCCAAGGAAACCGGACTGCGCTTGAACTACGGTCTAAATTACACCCGCTACGATCCCGCTGGTTGGAACCTGGGCGCAACCATAGGCCAGGTCCTGCGAACCGGGGACGATCCGGGTTTTTCCGAAGGCACTGGTCTTTCGACCGAACAATCGGATTTTGTGACCGCCGTTTCGTTTTCGCTGCCGCCGCAGTTTTCTCTGATCGGCCGGGCACTGTTTGATACCGAGTTGGATTTCCGCCGCGCCGAGATGGAGCTGGGTATGGATCTGGACCGCATTTCGACCACCACCAGCTACACGTTTCTGGCCGAGGACGACTCGAACCCCGATCTTGGTCTGGTCCCCCGCCGCGAAGAGATCGGGTTTGAAACCAGCTATCAGTTCCGCCCCCAATGGCTGTTCGAAGGCGAGTGGCGCTACGATCTGGTCGAAAATGCCAGCATCGACGGAAGCGCGGGCCTGATTTACGGCAACGAGTGCATCGAGCTAGAGCTTTCCCTCTCGCGTCGGTTCACGTCATCCACTAACATCCAACCCAACACCGAGATCTCGCTCGAGATCAGACTGGCCGGGTTCGGTACCGGCACAAGGGATTGGCCGGCGCGCCAATGCCAAGGCTAACGGAACGGGACGACGTCGCGTAGAACAGTTAAACGAGCACGAATGAAGACAAGATTTCCAAGACTAGTCCTTGCAGCGACCCTGTCCGCGATGTTGCTCGCCACGCAAAGCGTGTTTGCCCAGCGGGTGCACGAGCCGTTGTTGATGGTCAACGACCGTGCGATCACGCAACACGATCTGGATCAACGCGCCTTGCTTCTGTCGGCGTTCGGCGCCCGCGGGAACCTGTCGGCGCTTGCGCGCGAGCAACTGATCGACGACCGCCTTCGCCTATTCGCAGCTCAAAGATTGCAGCTGGAAGTGACGGACCAGGAAATTCAGGCGGGCGTGCAGGAGTTTGCGTCGCGGCGCGACTTAACGCTTGAGCAGGTAAGTGGCGCCCTGAGCGCGCGTGGGATCGCTGAACAAACGCTAGTTGACTTTATCGAGGGTCAACTGGTGTGGCGCAATGTTGTTCGCGCGCGATTTCGTGCGCTTGCCTCCCCGTCAGAAGCAGATCTAGATGCTGCCCTCGAGTACGCAAGTAGTCCGGTCCAAGAACGCGTCCTCCTTCAAGAAATCGCTCTGTCCAACGAAGTGAGGGGTGAAGATGAAACTCAGCGGCTGGCGACACAGCTATCCCGCGACCTAAATCGAGGTGGTAACTTCGGATCGGCTGTTTCCCGGTATTCACAAGCGCCTTCTGCGCAACGAGGTGGTCGCCTGAATTGGATTGCCGCCTCTGAATTGCCGGCTGGTGTCGCTACCCAGGTTCTCGCGCTACTACCGGGTGAGGTTTCCGCCCCGATACCAGTTCCCGGTGGCCTTTCGATTATCAAACTTCTCGACATACAACAGGTCCCTATCGATCCCGAGACCAGCCAGCAGACCGTGACCTATAGCCAATTGGTTCTGCCCCTCGCCCGAAACGCGAACGAGGACGCAGTTGCCGCCGCAACCAGTCAACTGGAGACAATCAGGACCCAGACCGAGTTCTGCATCGACATCGACAATCGTGCGGCCGAGTTCGGCGATGGCAGCGGACGCAGCGAGCCCACGCCGCTGCCAGCGGTCCCTTCAGCCCTGCGCGAGCGCGTTGCGGGTCTTGAGGCGGGTGGCATCGAGATCTTTCGCGATGCGGTCGGGGTCCGCCTGTTGATGGTTTGTGCCAGATCCGGCGAAACCTCGCCCGAAGAACGCGAAGCACTGCGACGGCGGCTCTTCAACCAGCGGATGTCCGCTTTTGGCCAGGGCTATCTGCAGGAGCTGCGCGGCGAGGCGGTCATGATCGAAAAATCACACTGCCGGTCGCGTTGACGATGGGCGATCCGGCGGGGATCGGTCCCGAAATTGCGGTACGCGCGCGCCAGGAACTGGGGGCGACGGTTCCATTCGTAATGCTGGCGGATGTGGGTCTGATGGCCCGCGCCTGTGCAGGATCCGGGATATCCGTCGCCGAAGTCGCCGATGCGCAGCAAGCCCTGCAGGTGGCGGCTGATCAACTCCCCGTCCTGCCCATTCCTCTGCGCGAACCTGCAAAGCTCGGCAAACCCGACCTGGCAAACGCAAAGGCCGTGATCGCCAGTATCGAACGCGCCGTGGCATTGGTACACGAGGGTGCCTGCGCAGCTGTCTGCACCAATCCGATCAGCAAACAGGTTCTGCGCGATGGTGCAGACTTTGACCATCCTGGCCATACCGAGTTTCTGGCCGCGCTCAGCGGCGGACAGCCGCCGGTCATGATGCTGGCCGCGCCGGAATTGAAGGTTGTGCCAGCGACCATTCATATTCCCCTGGCCGAAGTCCCCAACGCTTTGACCAGGGATTTGATTATGGCGGTTGCACGAACCCTGCACGCCGCGTTGCGCCGGGACTTCGGCATCCGCGACCCGAAAATTGCGGTTGCGGGGTTGAACCCGCATGCTGGCGAGGGTGGGCATATCGGGATCCAGGAACAGACACTTATCCAACCTGCGCTTGATACCCTGCGGGCCGAGGGGCTGAACCTGATGGGGCCGCTGTCTGCGGATACGATGTTTCACGGTGCCGCCCGCGCGGGATACGACGCGGCGCTATGCATGTATCACGATCAGGCGCTGATTCCGCTCAAGACCCTGAACTTCTCGGGCGGGGTCAACGTGACGCTGGGGCTGCCGATTGTCCGGACATCTCCTGATCACGGCACGGCGTTCGACATTGCGGGCCAAGGAATTGCGGATCCGACCAGCCTGATTGCCGCGCTGCGCATGGCCGCGGACATTGGCGCGCGCCGCGCCTTGGCCTCAGCGTAGTGGACGGGTTGCCGCCGCTGCGCGATGTGATCGCCCGGCACGGCCTGGCCGCGCGCAAATCCCTGGGTCAGAACTTTATTCTGGATCTCAATCTGACCGCCAAGATTGCCCGTCAGGCCGGGGATCTGACAGATTGCGATGTGCTGGAAATCGGCCCCGGACCCGGCGGACTGACCCGCGGCCTGTTGATCGAAGGTGCCCGCAAGGTGGTTGCCATTGAACGCGACCGACGCTGCCTGGATGCGCTGGCCGAGATCGAGAGGGCGTATCCCGGACGGCTTGAGGTTCTAGAAGGCGACGCGTTAGAGGTGGATCCAACCCCATATCTGACGCCCCCGATCCGCATCGTAGCAAACCTGCCCTA
>CAYWND010000110.1:0-5722 GCA_964459085.1 uncultured Oceanibium sp.
CACTGCCGGGGCCGTAAATTTCCTTAAAGCCACTGGCCATCCCGGTCGGCTGGCGATCCTGCGCTACCTGACGTCCGGCGAAAAGTCCGTGTCGACGCTGGAAGCGTTACTGGACACCCGGCAAGCCGCCGTTTCGCAGCAACTGGCCCGTCTGAGACAAGAGGGCCTGGTCAGCTGCCGTCGCGAGGGCAAAACGATCTACTACAGTCTTGCGGACGCGCGCGCACGTCGTATCGTCGATGTTTTGCAGGAATTGTTCCGCGAACGTCGCTGACGGCTTGCCGCTACTGCGGCACCTTTCACGATTGATATACTGACCTGCCGGGACTAGGTGTCCCGGAATGAACGTGTTTCGCGCCATATCCGGTCGTATCGCGGCAGTGGTCGCCTGTCTGGCGGTGCTGCTGCTTGGGCATGGCCACACACCACACACGCTGGATCATCAGATTTCCGTTGCTGCGGCCAAGGTGCTGGCGGCCGACATTTGCATTGACGACGAGCATGCCGACGCCACTGTCGAGTGCGAGGCTTGCCGTATCGCGCAGTCCATGGCCGCCTGTCCGCGCACCGGGGGTCTGACACGTGTCCAAAGGCCGACACTTCGGCAGTCAGACGTGGTGATCAGCACGGCAGTTCCCCCTGCCGCACGGACCAGCGATCCTGCACGTGCACCGCCAACCCTGGTTTAAGCCGTTACGAAAATCAACGCTCACCGCTTAAATCGAGGTTTAAGATGAACCTTTATGCCGCTGTACTGGCAGCAATGTTGACCGCTGCACCTGCGTTTTCGGCAGACGAGATCAACCATGGTAATCTGGTGCTGATCGCACCATTCACATTCGAATCCCCGCCCAGTCAAAAATCGACGGGCGGATATCTGGAGATCCGCAATACAGGCGCGACCGACGACGTTCTGGTATCTGCCACGTCGCCGTTCCCAAAAACCGAGCTGCACCTGTCGGTGACCGACGACAAGGGCATCGCCAGTATGCAGCATCAACATGACGGTATCGTCGTGCCAGCCGGCGGCATAGTTATGCTGAAGCCTGGTGGATACCATGTCATGTTCATGGGCGTGGCCGAGCAACCTGCCGCAGGAGACACGATCCCCGTATCGCTGGTGTTTCGCGATGCCGGGGCTGTCGAGGTCGATTTTCTGGTCAGAAAACGGGGCGGGAAGCACGGGCATCACAGCAGTCACTCGGACAACGGCTCGTGATTGTCGGTTTTTGGTAGGCCCGGAGGGACTCGAACCCCCAACCAAAGCGTTATGAGCGCTCTGCTCTAACCAATTGAGCTACAGGCCCGACCTTGCCGAAACCGATACGGCAATTCCGGGTCTCAGAGCAAGCGCTCTATTCCCTTCGCCGTCCGGGTGCGCTAATCGCATCTGCAAAGGCGCACCTGGCACGGGGGAAACATGGCAAAACTGACCTACAGCCAGGCGGGTGTGGATATCGACGCCGGCAATGCGCTGGTCGAGCGGATCAAACCCGCAGCCCGGGCAACCACCCGCCCCGGAGTGATGTCCGGACTGGGGGGCTTCGGGGGCCTTTTTGATCTCAAGGCTGCCGGTTATAGCGATCCGGTGCTGGTTGCAGCCACCGATGGCGTCGGCACCAAACTGCGCATTGCAATCGACACTGGACATGTCGATACGGTGGGTATCGATCTGGTCGCGATGTGTGTCAATGATCTGGTTTGTCAGGGTGCCGAGCCGCTGTTTTTCCTCGACTACCTGGCCACAGGATCGCTCGATGTCGACGCGGCTGCCCGCGTGATCGAAGGGATCGCGCGGGGATGCGAGATGGCCGGTTGCGCACTGATTGGCGGTGAGACGGCCGAGATGCCGGGCATGTATGATGGCAAGGACTTTGACCTTGCAGGGTTTGCCGTCGGTGCGATGGAACGTGGCGCTGCCCTGCCCCATGGCGTTGGGCTGGGCGATGTGCTGATCGGGATCGCATCGGACGGAGTGCATTCCAACGGCTATTCGCTGGTCCGGCGCACAGTCGAGCGGTCCGGGTTGGGCTTCGCCGATCCGGCGCCGTTTTCAAACACGACGCTTGGCGAGGCGCTGCTGGCACCCACCAGAATTTACGTGAAATCCACGCTGTCGACCCTTGCTATGGGGACCCGGGCAATGGCCCACATCACTGGCGGGGGGTTAACCGAAAACGTTCCACGTGTCCTGCCCGACGGGCTTGGGGCCGAGATCAATCTGGACACCTGGACCCTGCCGCCTGTGTTTTCCTGGCTGACTGAGGTCGCCGAGTTGGACGCGGCCGAGGCGCTGAAAACCTATAACTGTGGGATCGGTATGGTTCTGGTGGCCCCGAGTACTGATGCTGACCGCATTGTGAACGCCCTGAACGACACCGGCGAGATGGCAATGATGATCGGTTCGGTCGTTCAGGGCAGCGGTGTGCGCTACACTGGCAAACTGGGATGAGCCGCGCCCGGGTCGCCATACTGATTTCCGGCTCGGGCTCGAACATGGTCCGCCTGGTCGAGGATATGCAGCGATCCGACCATCCCGCAGAACCCGTTCTGGTCTTGTCCAATACACCCGATGCGGCAGGTCTGGCCAAGGCCAGGGCGCTGGGTGTCGACGCCCTGGCCGTTGATCATCGCGGCAAGGATCGGGCGGATTTCGAGGCGTTGCTAAACGCGGCCCTTCACTCGCACAAGCCCGACATCATCTGCCTGGCGGGGTTCATGCGCGTTCTGTCCGCTGACTTCGTTGCGGGATGGCAGGGGCAGATCCTGAATATCCACCCATCCCTGCTGCCGGCCTTCAAGGGTCTTGATACGCATCATCGCGCCTTGCAGGCCGGGGTCGCCGTTCACGGGTGTACCGTCCATGTGGTCACGCCGGACCTTGATGACGGCCCGATCCTGGGTCAGGCGGTGGTCGATATCGCTTCGAACGAGACGGCCGAGACGCTGGCGCAGCGCGTCCTGGTGATGGAGCATCGCTTGTACCCGAAGGTCCTGGAACGGTTCGCCACCGGCGACACCCGAAAACTGGCACTGTTCGAATGACCGAACCGGTGTCGTCGATCCGCAACCTAGGCCCCGCATCGGACCAGGCGTTTGCGCGTGCGGGGATCACCAGTGCGGACCAATTGCGCTCGATCGGCGCGCAAGAGGCTTACAGGCGCCTGCTTCTGTCAGGCACGCGGCCCCATTTCATCGGCTACTACGCCCTGCGCATGGGCCTTCAGGGTCGCCCTTGGAACGACCTTGGCCCGGACGAGAAGCAGGATCTTCGGGACGAGTTTGATGCGCTCGTGGCCTCGACCAGGCAAGACCACGGCGCATTATCCGAATTGGAAAAAGCACTAAATGCGCTGGGTGTGGTCGAGGATTACCCGACCAGTTCCAGCCCCGAGAAGAAATAGGCAATCTCGACCGCGGCCGTATCCGGGCCGTCCGACCCGTGAACCGAGTTTTCACCGATCGACAGCGCGAACTCTTTGCGGATGGTGCCCTCGTCGGCTTCGGCCGGGTTGGTCGCACCCATGACTTCGCGGTTCTTGGCAATCGCGTCCTCGCCTTCCAGGACCTGGGCGACGATCGGCTCGGAGCACATGAACTCGACCAACTCTTCGAAGAACGGGCGATCCTTGTGCACAGCGTAGAATTGCCGTGCTTGTGCCGGGGCCAGATGGATCCGCTTTTGCGCGATGATCCGCAGTCCAGCCGCCTCGAGCTTGGCGTTGATCTGGCCGGTCAGGTTCCGCTTGGTGACGTCGGGCTTGATGATCGAAAAGGTTCTCTGGATTGCCATGGCTCTGCGTCCTTCGTGTAAGCGCCTCTCTTGCGGGTCGCCTAACATGCGGTGGAAAGGCAGGAAAGACCTAATTGACACCCGCATCGCCGCGAGGCAGTTGAGGATCATGCTGCGTATCCGCGACATCTCTTTCGCCATGAAGGGCCAGCCGCTGTTCGAGGGCGCGTCCGCGACGATACCGTCCGGCCACAAGGTCGGATTCGTTGGTCGAAACGGGACGGGCAAAACGACTCTGTTCAGGCTGATCCGGGGCGAGCTGACGCTGGATGGCGGCGAGATCGAGGTGCCCCGAGGCGCCCGGATCGGTGGTGTAGATCAAGAGGCCCCGGCCAGCGATGCCAGCCTGCTGGCCACCGTGCTGGCCGCCGATACCGAACGCGCCGCGCTGCTGGCCGAGGCCGACACGGCAACCGATCCCACCCGAATTGCCGAAATCCAGACCCGGCTTGTCGATATCCGGGCCCATTCGGCCGAGGCGCGCGCCGGCACGATCCTGGCCGGCCTGGGCTTTGACAGTGCGGCCCAAGCCCGCCCGTGCCGAGATTTCTCGGGCGGTTGGCGAATGCGTGTGGCGCTGGCTGCGGTGCTGTTTTCTGAACCCGATGTGCTGCTGCTGGACGAGCCTACGAACTACCTGGATCTGGAAGGCACGATCTGGCTGGAAACCTACCTGGCCCGCTATCCTCATACCGTGCTGGTGATCAGCCACGACCGGCAGCTGCTCAACCGGTCTGTTGGGGCAATCCTGCACCTGTCGCGCCGAGATCTGACGCTCTATCAGGGCAACTACGACACGTTTGATGCACAACGTAGGGCCAAGGCGGCCGAGATCACGGCCAAGGCCCGCAAACAGGCCGCCGAACGCGCGCATATCCAGGCTTTCGTCGATCGCTTTCGCTACAAGGCGTCCAAGGCCCGGCAGGCGCAATCGCGTCTGAAAATGCTGGAACGGATGGAGCCGTTGGCAGACATCGCCGAAGGCAATGTGTCGGGATTTTCATTTCCTGCGCCCGAGCCGCTATCCCCGCCGATCCTGCGCCTGGACGGGGTGTCTGTCGGATATGGCGGCGCCCCTATTTTGCGCTATCTCGACCTGCGGATCGATGCTGACGACCGGATTGCGCTGCTTGGAGCCAACGGTCAGGGCAAATCGACGCTCTCCAAGCTGATTGCCGCGCGACTGGACCCAACGGACGGCAAACGCATCGCCTCGTCCAAGCTGAGGATCGGATACTTTGCGCAGCATCAGGTGGACGAATTGGATCTTGATGCGACACCGCTGACTCACATCGCGCGCGAACGTCCCGGCACGCCGCCCGCCAAACTGCGGGCACAGCTTGCTGCCGGGGGATTGGGTGCGGATACGGTCGATACGCCGGTCGCGCAGCTTTCAGGCGGGCAAAAGGCGCGTCTGTCGCTGCTGCTGGCGACGCTGGACGCCCCTCATCTGGTGATCCTGGACGAGCCCACCAACCACCTGGATATCGAAAGCCGCGAGGCGTTGGTTCAGGCCCTGATGGACTATGACGGCGCAGTGATCCTGGTCAGCCACGATCCTCACCTAGTGGGTCTGGTCGCCGATCGCCTGTGGCTGGTCAAAGACGGCACTGTGCAGCCCTTTGAGGACGATCTGTCCAGCTATGAACGGATGCTGCTGGCACGCGAGGGAAAACCGCGTGCGGAAAAACCCAAACCTGCCGCGCCGTCGCCTGAGCGCATTTCGGTCACAGCACTGCGCACCGAAGTGTCCCGGTGCGAGGCGCGCGTGGCGAAGATCGAGGATATGCTGGGCAAGATGGACGCCCGCCTTGCCGATCCAGCGCTATACAACGCCGAAAACCGGGACCAGATGGAGGGGCTGCAAATCAAACGCGCCGAGATTGCCGAAGGGCTGTTGCGGGCCGAAGACCTATGGATGGCTGCCGT
>CAYWND010000110.1:5822-7912 GCA_964459085.1 uncultured Oceanibium sp.
TGTTCGAACGCCGGTCGGCCCGAAGGGAAAAGTCGGCGGGCACCGATACCCCGGACACGGGCGACGACCCGTCGGTCTTTCCATTGGCGACGCCGTTCATCGCCGGGCCGGGCGCCCTTGCCGCCATGATCCTGTTGACCGGCGAGCATTCGGGCGATCCGGTCGCGCTGGTGCTGGTTCACGGCGTGATGGCGCTGGTCGTCATGAGTGCCTATATCCTGTTTCTGCTGAGCGGTCTTTTGGATCGCCTAATTGGAAAAACCGGGATCAACATGATCACGCGCCTTTTGGGAATGCTGCTTGCCGCGCTGTCGGTCCAGTTCATCGTGGATGGACTGATTGGCTTGGGCGTGATCGCGGGGACTGCGGGATGAGTGATTGGGAAACCGGCCGACTGTTCTATCTGATCGCGTTGCTGGCGCTGGTGGCCAGTTGGTTTCTCTATGGACAGCGGCAAAGACTGTCCACGACGATCCAGCAGCTTCTGATCTGGCTGGGGATCTTTGTGCTGTTGATCATCGGCTATGGGTTTCGGGACACGCTGACGGGCGAGCTGTTCCCCAGCGCCGCGCGCCAGGTTAGCGCCGAGACCATAGCGGTGAACCGCAGCATCAACGGATCGTTCGAGGCCACGGCCGAGGTGAACGGCGTGTCGGTCCTGTTTCTGGTGGATACGGGCGCCAGTCAGGTGGTGCTCAGCCAGGCAGACGCGCGGCGTGTCGGTTTCGATCCCAGCGCGCTGGAGTTTTCCGGCGCGGCCAGCACCGCCAACGGCCTGGTGCGCACCGCACCGATATCGCTGGACACCCTGTCCTTTGGCGGGTTCACCAACCGCGACGTGCCTGCCACAGTGAATGGCGGCGAGTTGGACGTCTCGCTGCTGGGGATGAGTTACCTGGGCCTGTTCGACAGCATAGAGATCCGCGACAATACGCTGTTTCTTACCCGTCGGTAGAGGCTTTGCGCACCCAGGATCCGTCCTCTTGTGCCCAGTATGTGCCGGTCAGCCCGGACCCGCCCTTGACCTTCAGCCAGTCCTCGCGCGCGGACGCCATGTGGTCGGTGTTGGCGGCGTCAAAGATCAGGCACGTTCGCTGCACGCTCGCCGCCTGTGCCGGATCAAACCGCGCGCCCGCGACCAGAAACGCCACCTCGGCCCCGCCGGGATTGTCGGCTTGAGCGGTCAGATAAATGGGCTGATCCTTGGGCGCGTCTGTTCCATGCGGCAGAAACGATCCGTCGCCCTGGGTCCAAAGCAGATCGTCCATCACCGGCAACTCGGCCGGATCGCCGAACTGCACCACCGCACGCCAGCCTCTGTCCAGCGTGCGCGCCAGCAATCCGGGCAAGGTCTGACCCAAACTGGAAGATGTGAGGTGATAGAACAGGACCTCGGACACTACGTCAGTCCGCCTCGTAATGGTCCCGGATCAGCCGATCGAGCGCCCGCACACCCCACCCTGTCGCCCCTTTGGGTGCATAGGCCGTGTCGGCCTTGACCGAGGCGACACCTGCGATGTCCAGATGGATCCACGGCGTGTCCTCGTTGACGAACCGGGCCAAGAACTGCGCCGCCGTGATCGAGCCCGCAGCGCGGCCGCCGACATTGGACATGTCGGCGATCCGGCTTTTAAGCTGGTCGTCATAGGCCTTGCCCATCGGCATGCGCCAGGCGCCCTCGTCCTCGGCCTTTGCGGCGCCCAGGAACTGATCGCACAGCGTATCATTGTTCGAAAACACGCCCGCATTGTGATGACCCAGGCCAATGATGATCGCCCCAGTCAATGTCGCCAGATCGACCATGCCGGACGGCTTGAACCGATCTTGCGCATACCAAAGCACGTCTGCCAGAACCAGGCGGCCCTCGCCGTCGGTGTTGAGCACCTCGACCGTGTCGCCCTTCATCGACCGCACGACATCTCCGGGACGCTGCGCATTGCCGTCGGGCATGTTCTCGACCAGCCCGACCAGGCCCACGACATTGGCCTTGGCCTTGCGCAGAGCCAGCGCCTTCATGACGCCGGACACCACGCCTGCGCCGCCCATGTCCATGGTCATGTCTTCCATGCCGCCTGCGGGTTTCAGGCTGA
>CAYWND010000111.1:0-7865 GCA_964459085.1 uncultured Oceanibium sp.
GTCTTCACCGAAGACGAGCAAGTCTTGAGGTCATCATGACAGCATCCCAGGCAAAATGGATCGAACGCAGCATCATCGGGCTATGCGTGCTGTCTGTGCTGTTCATCTTTCAGCCGTTCTCGATCCACCTCTTTTCAATTGGCTGCGTCACGGTGGTGATCGGCGCGCTGGCCTTCAACCTGGTCCCCTTGTGCCGCGAGGGGGTGCCTGTCCGGGCACTGTTTAAGGTCTCGGTGATCATCCTGATCATCCTTGGCGTCGCGGCCGCGCTGGGGATCGGCACGGCGTTCCTGTATGTGGAATATCTGGAGTCTCTCAGATGAGCCGCAAGTTCGATGTCTCGGTTGTCGGCCTCTACATCCTCGATGTTCTGGGTCGCCCCGTCACAGCTATCCCCGAAGGCGGCAACGTCGACTTCATCGATGAAATTCGCCTGACCGTTGCGGGCACGGCGGGGGGCACGGTTGTCGATCTGGCCAAACTGGGGCTGTCCTGCCAGGCGGTGGGGGCGGTCGGATCTGACGAAAAGGCAGACTTCGTCATCAACCGCATGCAGCAATTCGGCATCGACTGCGCCCATATGGCCCGCCTTGATGGGGTCGAGACCTCGGCCACGATCCTCAACGTCCGCCCAAACGGCGAGCGCCCCGCCCTGCACTGCAGGGGCGCTTCGGATCATTTCGACGTGACACCCGCGATGCTGCCTGACGTGCTGGATTGCACCGTCCTACACCTCGGCGGGACCGGCCTTTTGGCGAAACTGGATGGCGAACCCAGCCGCGCACTGCTCGAGGCCGGACAGGCCGCGGGCTGTATCACCACCTGGGATCTGGTCGGCGCCGGACCCGATACCTGGACGTTCGTGGAACCGTTGCTGCCCCATATCGACTATTTCATCCCCTCGATCGAAGAGGCCGAGATCCTCAGCGGGATCAGCGGGGTCGAAGAGAATATCCAGTTCTTTCAGTCCCGCGGCGTGAAGTGCCCGGTACTGACGATGGGCGGCGACGGGTCGATCATCGCGATGGGTGATGACCGGATCCACGTAGGGGTCTACGACATCGACGTTGTGGACACGACCGGCTGCGGTGACGCCTACACAGCCGGCTTCATCGCGGGCCTGATCGACGACCGACCACTGGCGGAATGCGCCCATTTGGGCACCGCGTCGGCCTCGCTGGTGGCGGGCGGACTGGGATCGGACGCGGGGATTGTGGACCGCAACCAGGTCGAGGCTGAAATGGCCCGCTGGCGGGCATGATCGCGGCGGTCGCAGGCACGTTCGACACGAAAGGAGAGGAACTCTCCTACATTGCCGATCGCCTGCGGGCAGCAGGGGTCGAGGCACGGACCATTGATTTGGGCACCACGGGCGCTGGAACCGCGGATGTGTCGGCAGCTCAGATCGCCGCATGCCACCCCGAGGGCGCGGACGCCGTACTATCACTGGACGACCGCGGGGCAGCCGTTTCTGCCATGGCCATCGCTTTCGAGGCTTATGTCAAAGCGGTCGACTGGATCGGCGGCATGATCGGCGCGGGCGGATCGGGCGGCACGGCATTGGTCGCACCAGCGATGCGGGCCCTGCCCGTAGGTGTGCCCAAGGTGTTGGTCTCGACCGTCGCAAGCGGGAACGTCGCACCTTATGTCGGGCCCAGCGACATCGCGATGATGTATTCGGTCACGGATGTGCAGGGCCTGAACGGAATATCGCGCCGGGTTCTTGGCAACGCGGCACATGCTCTGGCGGGAATGATGTTGCGCGGGGGCGATATCCCTCAGGTCCAGGACAAACCCGCCGTTGGCCTGACCATGTTCGGCGTCACCACCGCCTGCGTCAGCCATATCGCCGATGAACTGGCCGCGACGCACGAACCACTTGTTTTTCACGCCACCGGCACCGGTGGACGTTCGATGGAAAAGCTGGTCGACAGCGGGATGATCGGAGGTGTCATCGACATCACCACGACCGAGGTGGCCGATATGCTGGTCAGCGGTGTCTTTCCGGCGACCGAAGATCGTATGGGGGCCGTGATCCGCACCGGTGTGCCCTATGTCGGGTCGTGCGGGGCATTGGACATGGTGAATTTCGGCGCGCGCGAGACTGTGCCCGATCGCTTCGAGGGACGACTCTTTCACGTCCACAATCCTCAGGTCACGCTGATGCGCACGACAGCCGAGGAAAACCGGATGTTCGGCTCCTGGATCGCCGAACGCCTGAACGCCATGGCAGGGCCTGTGCGCTTTCTGATCCCGCGCGGCGGCGTGTCCGCTATCGACGCCCCCGGCCAGCCGTTTCACGACGTGGAGGCCGACCTGGCGCTGTTCGAGGCGCTCGAACATACGTTTGTCCGCACGGCTGACCGCGTCCTGATCGACGTGCCTCACAACATCAATACGCCCGAGTTCGCGCAGGCGGCCCTGGCCCAATATCGCGAGATCGCAGATGCCTAGGATCCCCCGCGCCGAAATCCTGTCTCGCCTGCACGCCAAGATCGAAGCCAGGCGGCCGATCATCGGTGGTGGTGCGGGCACCGGCCTGTCCGCCAAATGCGAAGAGGCCGGAGGTGTGGATTTGATCGTGATCTACAATTCCGGACGCTACCGCATGGCGGGTCGCGGTTCGCTGGCAGGCCTGATGGCGTATGGCAACGCAAATGAAATCGTTGTCGACATGGCCAAAGAGGTCCTGCCCGTGGTGCAGAATACGCCTGTCCTGGCAGGCGTGAACGGCACCGATCCTTTCATGCTGCGCGAGCCGTTTCTGGACCAGTTGGCGGCGCTGGGCTTTTCCGGCATCCAGAATTTTCCGACCGTCGGCCTGATCGACGGGACCTTTCGTGCCAATCTCGAGGAAACGGGTATGGGTTACGGGCTGGAGGTCGATCTGGTGGCCGCGGCACACGCCCGCGACATGCTGACCACGCCCTATGTCTTCAACCCGGATGAAGCGACCGCCATGGCCGCCGCGGGGGCGGATATCGTGGTCGCCCATATGGGCCTGACAACCGGCGGGAACATCGGGGCGGAAACCGCCCTGACGCTGCAGGATTGCATCGCCCCCATCGACGCCATGGCCCAAGCGGCGCGTGCGGTGAACCCTGACGTTATCATCCTGTGCCACGGCGGCCCGATCTCGATGCCCGATGATGCCGCGTATATCCTGAAACGCTGCCCACTTGTGCAGGGCTTCTATGGCGCGTCCTCGATGGAGCGTCTGCCCAGCGAGACGGCGTTGACCGCCCAGATGCGCGCCTTTGTCGATATCGGAAAGGACTGACAGATGACCGGCAAGTTCATGATGTCCGCAGACACACCACCTGAAACCCTGGATTGGGGAAAACTCAGGTGGATGAGCCACCCGCCCTCGACCGGGGCCAGGGACCTGACAGTGATCGAAGTGAACATCACGCCCGGAAACGGGCACGACTTTCATAAACACCCCGACCAGGAAGAAGTGATCTATTGCATCTCGGGCACGGTGGAACAGTGGCTGGGACCCGAGAAGCGGATCCTGGGCCCCGGCGACTCGGTCTTCATTGGCGCCGATGTGGTGCATGCGTCGTTCAATGTCGGGGACAGCGATGCACAGCTTTTGGCGATCCTTGGCCCTTGTGTGGGTGATCAGGGCTACGAGTTGGTCGATGTCGCCGATCAGGCCCCTTGGAAGGATCTGCGCTAGGCGACGTCAGAACAGGCTGATCTGTGACACCCGAAGGTCCGCGTCGTGGTCCCGCCCATAGGCGACCAGGCCGATGCTGATCACCTGCTCGGGATCCACACGCTCGGCCAGATGCGCATGGCTGGGCTGCAACGCATCCAGCGGGATCGATACCTGCGTCCACTCGGGCCCCGCCACGAACGATGCGTTGTAATAGTACCAGGGTCTGGTCATGTCTTTGGTGCGCACAAACAGATAGTAGGTCTCGCCGTTTCCGCGGACTGTCAGGGTCAGACCGCTGGTGCCGGCAGGCAGGGCGTCTGGCAACAATCGCCGAACCTGGATAAACCCACCATTGTTTTGGGTGCTGACCACCCCTTGCAGGTTAACGGACGAATCCCCGTTGGCCTGGCCGAACACCGCGCCACCTTGGGAGACACCCCCCATGACCCCGTCGCTGACATAGCCCCAGCGCTGTTCGGGTGCGTTGTCGAACCGCTCGAACACAATGTTCTCTCCCGCGACCGGAACGGCCCAGGCCAGAAGCCCAAGCACTACGACACATCCTCGCCCCAGCATCCGCGCATCTCCCCGACATCGAAAGGCAGAACTTAGCTGGCCTGCGGTACGTATCAAGCAGCTGCGAGGCGCTGCGTCGCGCTCCGGAGTATTTCTAAACAGAAAGACGGGGCCCTTTACCTTTTCTTAAGGGCCCTCTTTGCTCGGACAAATACTCCGGGGGAGACGCCGCGCAGCGGCGGTGGGGGCAGAGCCCCCCAAAGCAGCCCAGACGAGGTCCTACCCGGCGGACTCCCAACTCCCGGTTTCGGCCGATTTGAGGACCGCATCTGTCACCTTGTCTGTGCGATGGGCATCTGCAAACGTTGGCGCTGCCCGGTCCCCGCTCAGGCCCATGATGAAGTCAGCCGCCTGGTGGACAAAGCTTTCGGCATAGCCGATCGACAGTCCCGGCACCCACCAGTTGCCCATATAAGGATGCTCGCCATCCGTGACGTGGATCGAGCGCCAGCCCCGGGTCGTGCCCTCGACCTTGTGATCAAAGTACTCCAGCCGGTGCAGGTCGTGCAGATCCCAGAACAGGGACCCGTGCTCGCCATTGATCTCGAGCGTGTAGAGCGCCTTGTGCCCGCGCGCGTACCGCGTGGATTCGAAGGTCGCCAGCGACCCGTTCGAGAACCGCGCCAGGAACGCACACGCATCGTCGATGCCCACCGGCTCGACCTTGCCGGTCAGCGTGTGCTCGCGTTCCTTGACGAAGGTCTCGGTCATCGCGGTCACACTGTCGATCCCGCCGTTCAGCCACATCGCCGTGTCAATGCAATGGGCCAGCAGGTCGCCCGTGACCCCGGACCCGGCTACCGCCTTGTCCAGCCGCCAAAGCCCCTCGCCGCCCTGCGGCAGATCCTCGGAAATCGTCCAGTCCTGCAGAAACTTGGCACGGTAGTGAAAGATACGGCCCAGCGCGCCGTCCTCGATCATCTGGCGCGCCATGCTGACCGCCGGGATACGGCGGTAGTTGTACCAGACCATGTTGGGCACGCCAGCCGCCTCGACCGCCGCGACCATGTCGGCCGACTCGGCTGCCGACCGGCCAAGGGGCTTTTCGCACATCACCATCTTGCCCGCTTGCGCGGCAGCAATTGCGATGTCGTGGTGCATGTCATTTGGGGCTGCGATATCGATCAGATCGATATCGTCCCGGTCGATCAGCGCGCGCCAGTCGGTTTCGACGCTGCCATAGCCCCAGTTGGCGGCAAAGGCCTCGGCCCGGTCCTGGTTGCGGGCGCAGATCGCGGTCAGTTCCGGCTCGCGATCCAGATCAAAGTATTTCGGCGCCTGCAGGAAGGCGTTCGAGTGGGTCCGGCCCATAAAGCCATATCCCACCATGCCGATACGCAGTTTCTCCTTGGCCATCGTCACGCACTCCACCCATGGGCCTCGCGCACCTTGATCATGGTGGCGAGGATGTCATTCCAGGTCTGCTGATCCTCAAGCACAGCATTGGGGAACATGCAGCCATCCCAGCAGATGTGGCGCATCGCCTTGGCCGGCGTGCCATCCGCGTTGTTCAGCCAGAACCCGGCGTGTTTGACCACATCCAGCTTGCCATTGGGATCGGTGGCCATGCAGTGGCGCCCGGTCTTGTCATGGCTGCCGGACCCGTGCACCGTGCCATCGTTCTGGGCGACGTGGAAATCCATGGTCCACGGGCGCAACGCATCAGTGATCGTCTTCAGCGCGCCATCCAGCGCCGCGCCATCATCCAGTTGGTTGGGCTTGATCAACTGATGTTCAGGCGCGTTGTAGCCCAGCGCATAGAGCATCGTATGGGCCAGATCAGCCTGGAAACCCAGGACATCCGGCCGATCCACCGCCTCGAGCAACTCGACCATGTGCTTCCAGGAATGCATGCCGCCCCAGCAGATCTCGCCCTCGGCGGCCAGCTTCTCGCCATGGTCCGCGGCGATGTCGCAGGCCTGCCGGAACGTCTCGGCCATCTTGGCGGTGTTGCCGACCGGGTCGGCGGCCCAGTCCTCGACACCCGTCGCCGTATCGATGCGCACTACGCCACCCCGGCGCACACCCAGCTCGCGCAGTTTGCCCATGATACCGCAAGCCTTGCGAACTGCGTCCAGAAATGCCTTGCGCCCGTCGCCCTCGTCCATTGCCGACCCGCCGCCGACAGGGGGCCAGACCGGCGCCACAGCCGAACCGATACCCAGGCCGCGACCGCCGACATTGTCGGCCAGCGCCTTGATCCCGTCATCGTCCACGTCGATCGAGGTATGCGGATCAGCAAGAAACAGGTCGACGCCATCAAATTTTACGCCGTCAACCTCGGCCGCCTGGGTCATGTCCAGCATCTTGTCCAGGCTGATCGGCGGCTCGTCCTCGCCCTTGCCGACCAGTCCGGGCCACATGGCATTATGCAGCTTGGGAAACGTGTTCCCGGCCATCGCATCCTCCCTCGTTGTCGTGTTCTAAAGCAATGGTCCCAGCGCTTAGCCGCAAAAGCAATCTTTTTCTGACGTACGTTCCTCAAAACTCGCTTTGGATATGCCTCTGCGCGCTGTATGCTGGGGTCAAAGGGACAAAAAAGACCGGGGAGGATGCCGTGAAGATCGGCTTTTGCATGCTGTTGTGGACCACCTCGCTTGAAGAGGAACACAAGGCGCTATTAGAGGACATCAAGGCCACGGGTTATGACGGCGTAGAGGTGCCGGTGTTCGGGGGCACGCCGGACGACTTTGCAGCCAAGGGCCGGATGCTGGACAGCCTGGGACTGGGGCGTACGGGCATTTCGGTCATCCCGGCGGTCGAAATGCATCCCCTGTCGGAAGACCCCGCTGACCGACAACGCGGGATCGACTATCTGAAATGGGCGGTGGATTGCACCGCCGCACTCGGTGCGGATGCCATTGGTGGGCCGCTGCATCAGGCGCTGGGCCATTTCTCGGGGGCAGGCACCACCGAGGCCGAGTTTGACCGCGCGCGCGAAGTTCATCGCATTGTCGGGGATCACGCCTCGGCCAACGGTGTCACCATAGCGCTGGAGGCGATCAATCGTTTCGAGAGCTATTTCGCCAACACGATGGATGATCTGTGCACCTATACGACCTCGCTGAACCATCCGGCGATCAAGGTGATGTACGACACGTTCCACGCCAACATCGAGGAACGGGATCCTGTGGGGGCCTTCACACGCAACGCGGATCAGGTTGTACACATCCACATCTCGGAAAATGATCGCGGCGTTCCAGGGCGTGGGCATGTCCCCTGGGCCGAGACATTCCGCGCGATCAAGGCGTCGGGGTATGACCGCTGGCTGACGATAGAGGCGTTCGGTCGGGGCTTGCCGGAACTCGCAGCAGCCACGCGCGTCTGGCGCGATTTTGCGGAATCGCCCGAGGCGTACTATCGCGACGGCTACAGGTGCATCCGGGACGGATGGGATGCGGCATGACAGATTTTTCGGGGCAAGTCGCGGTTGTGACCGGTGGCGCGCAGGGCATCGGTGGTGCGGTGGCAGACAGGTTACGGGCACACGGCGCACGGTTGGCGATCTGGGACCGTGACGAGGGACTGGCGCAGCAGATGGCTGCGGCATTGGGCGACGAGTGTTTCGCGGTCGAGGTTGACGTGGCCAGCTGGCCCAGCGTCCAGGCTGCGCGCGACAAGACGC
>CAYWND010000112.1:0-7836 GCA_964459085.1 uncultured Oceanibium sp.
CCTTGTACGGGTCGGCGTTGGAGGCCGGGCGCCGATCTTCCAGGCGGCATTTCCAACCGGCGGCGACGGGGGCGAGTACTTCGTCACCGGCGGCTTTGCCGAGATCTCGGCAGCGGGAACTTCGATCTTGGCAGAACGCGCCGTGCCCCGTGCGGACGTCAATCGCGACATGCTCGAGGCGTTGCTGAAAGACGCGACCGAAGCGGCCGAGACCGCCTCGGACGACCTGAAAACAGCCGCCGCCCTGCGCGTCAACGATGTGTCCGAATTGATCAAACAGATCGGCTAATCAGGCGACTGGTTGATCTTGATGGAGGGCTCCAAGCGTGCCCTCTTCTTTTGTTTTGTTGCGGCAAGACTTCGGGTTTCATCCTTTACGGAGCACCCTATATCTAGTGGATGTCTGATTTTCCATCCGATCAGCGCCAACGTGCGTGGGAGTATCACAAAGAGGCGGAAAAGATAAGCCTCTCGCGCCTCGAGTACTCTATGCTTGCGCAGGCGATGCTGGTCGTTGCCTACGCGACGATTGCTTCAAAAGAAACGGATTCAATCGAGACGAATTTCATCAGATATGCAATTTGTCTATTTGGAATATCCTTTACTTTTATACAATCCAGCTTGGTTCTCAGTATTTCAGATCGCCTAGATTTTCTGAAGAAGACACTCAGGAAAGATGATCTGTACAAAGAATATCTTGATCACGGCAAACGAAGATGGCGGCATGTCAACAGGTTTTGGACGCCGGCTATGTTCTTTCTATTGTGGCTCGCGTTGGCGTTCGCGACATATCAACTATAGAATCTGATTTTGTTTTGCTCTGACCTTGCGCATCCGCGCTGTCTTAGCTCCGTTTGTCATTCTCATGCGGTGGAAGATCATTGAAAGGCAAATGTGCCAGTGTCTTCCCTCCATTGCCCATCGTGATGGCCTAGTTTCTGGGCCGGAATGACTCCCTTCGTCAATTCAGAACCGCAGGCCAGTTGGTATCAGCGGCCGCGATACGGCTGGGGATGTCCTCTTCCCACTGGCGTTGCACTCCAAGCGAGTAGTTCAGGTAAAGCTTGCCGTCGACGATGCGCCAGGCTTCGGGCGTTGTGGATGCAGTGTAGCCTTGACTGACCGCCCAGGCGCAATAGCCACCGTATTGCGGCGCGTAGGCTTCGGGGTTTGCGGCGAACGCCGCCCGGTTCTCTTCGGTCGAAAACTGCCACGTCGCTCCATTCCAGTCGTGCGTGATGTCGCGGCTGCCTTTCACCGGCGCGTTCTGGGTGAAATAGGCGACAACGTCAGTGCCATCGACAGCGGTGCCAAAGAAGCTGGCGTAAACAGGTGCCTTGTCGGCCAAAGCCGCCGTGGCAAAGCCTGCGGACATTGGTATCGCAGCGGCAAGGGTCAGAAAGGCCCGGCGGGGAAGGGACATCGTTCGCTCCGTTCTACATTTCACGGGGCATATCTGTACATTCCTTGGTCCCGGTAAAGGCACCTGACGGGGTTGTGATGACATCGTAATCCGCAGGTCGGCCTACGCCGCCGGATAGGTCACCTCGTAGATCGGCGCGAGGGTTTCGTCGTCGAACAGCGAACTGACGGATGTCCCGTTCGCGATATTCTGGATCGCCTGTGCAAAGATCGGGGCGGTGGGGATGATCCGAATGTTCTTGGCCGCCAGCACTTCGGGCGTGGGTTCGATCGAATCCGTGATCACCAGCGACTTCATGACCGAGGTTGTGACCCGCTCGACCGCCGGGCCGGACAGTACCCCGTGGCTGATATAGGCATGCACTTCCTTGGCACCCTTCTCGACCAGCAGCTCGGCCGCCTTGCACAGCGTGCCCGCGGTGTCGCAGATGTCGTCGATGATGATGCAGATACGGTCCTTGACCTCACCAATCACGGTCATCGAGGCCACTTCGCCCGGCGCGGCCCGCCGCTTGTCCACGATGGCCAGATCCGCATCGATCCGCGTGGCAAGCTCGCGCGCCCGGCCCACGCCGCCTACGTCGGGGGACACCACCGTAACGTTCTCTAGCTTTTTGAACTGGTGCCGGATATCCAGCGCAAAGACCGGCGAGGCATAAAGGTTGTCCACCGGAATATCAAAGAAGCCCTGAATCTGTGCCGCGTGCAAATCCATGGTCAGCACACGCTCGACCCCGGCCTCGGCGATCAGGTTGGCCACCAGTTTGGCCGAGATAGGCGTGCGCGCCTTGGTACGCCGGTCCTGCCGGGCATAGCCGAAATAGGGGATCACCGCCGTGATCCGGTCCGCAGATGACCGACGCAGCGCATCCGTCATGATCAACAGTTCCATCAGGTTGTCATTGGCCGGGTTCGAGGTCGACTGAATGATGAACATGTCCTCGCCGCGCACATTCTCGAACACCTCAACAAAAATTTCAGCGTCGTTGAACCGCTCGACCCGCGTATCGCACAGCTTCACCAGTTCTCCTCGGTGAAAACTCATCCGCCGCGCGATCGCCTTGGCAAGCGGCTGGTTCGAGTTCCCTGCGATAAGCTTGGGCTGCGGTGTGTTCATTGAACGGGCCTTTCCATGACAACACGTGCCTCCCCCTAGCAAACCCCGCCGGCCTTGCAAAGGGGGCCAAGGGCACCATTATGTCCCAAACCTAAACAAGCGCAGGGGCACGTCGTGGCCGTCATCGACTACTACCTATTTCCGATCTCGCCGTTCACATATCTTGCCGGTACGAAACTGGAACAGATTGCCGCCCGGCACGGGGCGAACATCATCTATAAGCCGTTCAATCTGATGAAGGTGTTCGAGGCGACCGGAACCCCGCCATTGCCGCAGCGGCACGAGTCGCGCAAAGCCTATCGCCTGGCCGAAATTGCGCGTATCGCCCAGGCAAACGACCTGCCTGTCAATCCTCATCCTGCGCATTTTCCGACCAACCCTGTTCCGGCCGCCGGCGCGATTATCGCGGCGCAAGAGGCCGGAGGCGGTGATGTCGGCGCACTGACGTACAGCCTGCTGCGGGCCTGCTGGGCAGAAGATCGGGACATCGCGGATGATCAGGTCATACACGATTGCCTGACCTCGGCCGGTTTTGCGCCCGATCTGGCGGACAAGGGTATGCTGAGCGCTGTCGAAACGTACGAGCGCAACACCCAGGACGCGCTGGATGCGCTTGTCTTCGGGGCGCCGACATATGTTGTGAATGGCCAGGTCTTCTGGGGTCAGGACCGGCTGGACTATCTTGACAGGTACCTGGCCAGCCTGTGACCGAGGACCACTCGCTAGGCCACGACGGTCTGACGCTCGCCTGGTCCGAGCAGGGGCAGGGCGCCCCGGTCGTCCTGCTGCATCCCGGCCTGGCCAGCCGCAAGAGCTGGCTGGCGGTGGTCCAGGACCTCTCATCGGATTTCCGGTGCATCACCCCTGATCTGCCGGGACATGGCCGCAGCGCATATGATCCTGCGCGGGATGCTCAATGGCAGACGATGAATGGGGTCGAGGCGCTGATCCGACAGATCGGGCCGCCCGTTCATCTTGTAGGGCATTCTTTTGGAGGGACGGCGGCGCTGCATCTGGCGGCGCGTCAACCGCAGCTTGTGACCAGCCTGGTGCTGATCGAACCTGTCTACTTCAACCTTCTCCACGATGCCCACGATCCCGCCTATCAGGCGCATCTGAACCGGATGGCCGAGGCCGGCCTGGCAATGGGACAAGGGCGCTGGGAAGATGCGCTGGACGCGTTTCTGGCTGTCTGGGGAACCGAGGGCGAGGCAGAGGGTCTGCCCGACAAGCTCCGTCACAAGCTGGTGCGCGAGATGCGCCTTATCCAGGCTTCGGAACCTGCGATTCTGCACTATGACACGCCCGACCGATTGCACCTTGGCGATCTTGACGGGCTCTCCATCCCGACACTCTTGATCGAAGGCGATGCCTCGCCGCCAGTCATCCCCGCGATCCAGTCGCTGCTGGAGCGGACATTGACCAACGCCGAACGCCACATCATCGCCGGGGCAGGGCACATGGCGCCTGTCACGCACGCCGACAAGGTCGCCCCGCTTATCCGGGCGTTCTACGGTCGGCTGCCGGGGCCGCAGCCTCCGTGATCAGCCGGATGCAAAGGCCGCAAGCAGGGCATCGACGTCGGCCTCGGTCGTTGACCAGTTGCAAACCAGCCGACACCCGACGGGAGTGTCTTCGGGACCGTCCGGGTCCGGATCGCCCGGCCACAGATAATAGTGCGCTCCGCCTGCCATCGCCCGCTGGTGGACGGCCCGGGGCAGGGTGGCAAACACCGCATTCGCCTGGGTCGGATGCATCAACGCTCCGTAATCCAGCGTCGTGATGCCTGTAGACAGACGTGCCGCCATGTCATTCGCCTGCCGCGCCATCTGACGCCACAGATCGTCGGTCAGATAGGCTTCCATCTGGGCGGACAGGTACCGGTGCTTGGAAAAAAGATGCGCCCCGCGCTTGCGCCGCAACTCGAACTCCCAAGCCTTCGCCGGATCGAACAGCACCACCGCTTCGGCCGCCATAAGGCCGTTCTTGGTTCCGCCAAAGCTCAGGATGTTTACCCCCGCTTTCCATGTCATTTCGGCCGGGGAACATCCCAGACTGACCAACGCGTTGGTGAACCGCGCGCCGTCCATGTGAACCGGCACGTCATATCGGTCCGCGATTCCGCCGAGCCGTTTTAGATCCGCAAGGCTATAGATCGTGCCCGCCTCGGTCGCCTGGGTGATCGTCAGCGCGCCGCGCTGAACGCCGTGAACACCTAGCCTACCGGTCGCCGCGATCATGCTGTCCAGCGCGTCCGCATCGATTCGTCCGTCTGCGCCACCGATGCAGGTCAGTTTGGCACCCCCTGTGAAGAACTCGGGCGCGGCGCATTCGTCGGTCTCGACATGCGCCTCGTCGTGGCAATAGACCGTGGCCCATGGCGGGCACAGACAGGCCAGGCTCAGCGAATTGGCCGCAGTGCCGGTCGAGACCAGAAAGACCTCGGCCTCGGGCGCCTCGAAGATCTCGCGAACGCGCTCGCGCGCCGCGTCCATATGCCGGTCACCGCCATAGGACGGCGCGTAGCCCTCGTTCGCGGCCGCCAGTGCGGCCAACACACTGGGGTGCGCAGGCCCCGCGTTGTCGGATGTGAACCACATCACTCCAGCCCCTCTACTACATAGTCGTCCAGATCGTCGTCATCGACCTCTACCTCGCTGACCATTCGGCCTGCCAGAGATATGCCTGCCTGATGCACCGTGTCGGCGCGGCCGGAGATCAGCGGGTGCCAATCCGCCAGCGGCTGACCATGATAGACCAGCTTGTAGGCGCAGGTTGACGGCAGCCAGTACAGATGATCGGGCAGCGTCCGGGGCGAGATTGCGATGCAGTCGCTAACGATCCGTTTCCGGTTCGGATAGTCCCGGCACCGGCAGGTGTCGATATCCAGCAGGCGGCACACGACATTGGTGTATTCCACCTCGCCTGTGTCCTCGTATTCCAGCTTGCGCAGGCAGCACTTGCCGCACCCGTCGCACAATGCTTCCCATTCATGCGGGGTCATGTCGTCCAGTGGCACATGCTCCCAGTACTGCGGCCGGACGCCGGATCTGCGGATCGGATCGTCACTCATGGCCGCAGGCCCTGGTACTTTGGGAGCTTCATTCCCGTCTCGAATGTCTGACATGGCATCCCGAACCTCAGCCCAGCGCGCCCAGGATCGCGCGGCTGTCCTCGACATCCACGGCCATCTGGGCGATCAGCGCCTCGATCCCATCAAACTTCAGCTCGGGCCGTTGATAGGCCACCAGGGCAACCGACACCTCGGCCCCATAAAGATCGCCGTCTAAGTCCAGCACATAGGTTTCCAGGTTTGGGGCGTTCACGCCAAAGGTTGGGCGCTCTCCCAACGATGCCGCGCCCATGTATGTGCCTGTATGCGGGCCGGTCAGCACATCGAACCAGACCGCATAGATACCGAATTTTGGCAGGTGCAGCCCCTCGAGCACTAGGTTTGCCGTGGGGTATCCCAGATCGCGCCCACGCTGGTCGCCCTTAACCACCACCCCGTCGATCCTGTGCCAGTGTCCCAGCATCCGTGCGGCATCCTGTGGCCGCCCCTCGGTCAGCGCCGTACGGATCGCGGTTGACGACACATCCGTATCGCTGTCGCTGACCAGGGGCGCGATCGTCACGCCAAACCCGTGCGCCGCGCCCAGGTCTTGCAGCAGTCGCGCGTCCCCTGCGCGACCTTTGCCGAACCGAAAATCCGCGCCGACGACCACATGCGCGATGCCCAGCCCCTCGACCAGGATGCGGGTTACGAAGTCCTCGGCCGACATGCCCGCAAGTTCGGCATCAAACGGGATTTCATAAAGCTGATCGACAGAAAGCTTCTCCAGCCGATGCGCCCGAGTGTCTGCATTCATCAGACGAAATGCGGGCGCATCCGGTGTAAAAAACCGGCGCGGATGCGGCTCGAACGTCACGACCCCCAGCGGCCCACCCTGTTCAGCAGCAGCAGCACGGGCCAGTGCGATCACCGACTGATGCCCCAGATGTACGCCGTCGAAATTGCCCATGGCGACCGAGGCGCCGCGAAGCAAAGGGTCAGTGATCGAAGTAGAGAGATGGCGGTGCATGGGCCCCTGGCTTTGCAGGGGTCCGCCCTGCGATCAGTCGAACTTGCGGCTGGGCGCCAGAACCAGCGCGTCGCCCCTCAGCACTACCGTATCGCCCACCACGCAGCGGCAATCAAGCCCCACCCGGCGGCGCGAATAGTCGATGTCACGCACTTCGACCACCGCCTCGACGCGGTCGCCGGGACGGACCGGCGCCATGAACTTCAGATCCTGTTTCAGGTAGACGGTGCCGTGACCGGGCAACTGCTCGCCAATCACGGCCGAGATCAGTGCTGCGGTCAGCATCCCGTGTGCGATCCGGCCTTCGAATATCGTATCCTGCGCATATTGCTCGTCCAGGTGGACGGGATTGTGGTCGGTCGAGAGTTCGGCAAACAGCTCGATCTCGCGATCTCCGATGGTTTTGGAGACCGAGCGGGCCATCCCGATCTCCAAATCCTCGATGCAGATCGTGCCAACCGGCAAATTATGTTGACTGTCCAGCACCGCGTCTCCCCAGACTTGCGTCCAGCGCCCTATTGCGCTGCACCATCCATAGCTGAGTCGAAACGAGAGCGCAACATAATTGCGCAATGAAATTTCGTAAAATGCGCGACTGGGGACGTTTTATTTCGACTACCTGAGAAAGCCCATAGCGGCAGTCGGCGCCACATCATATCCAGAGAGGTAGCTTTGCAGTGCTTGAGGCTCCGGATCGGCGCTTGTGGTGCCCGTCTCTTCGCGCGCCAGGCCGCCGGTAATGAACAACGTGTCCAGCCCCTCGCCGACCCCGCCGCGAATGTCTGTGTCAATTCCATCCCCGATACACAAGATCCGGTCATCGGCCACGGGTCGCCCTGCAAGCGCTTCGGCCCGCTCGCGGGCCAGCCGATAAATCGCGACATGCGGCTTGCCAAAATAGTGCGACCGGCCCCCCAGTTCCGTATAGAGCGCGGCCAGCGCGCCCGCGCAAAAAATCCGCCGGTCGCCGCGATCGACGACTATGTCGGGGTTCGCGCACAGCAGATCCAGATCGCGGGATTTGGCCCGCATAAGATCCAGCCGATAGTCCTCGGGCGTCTCGGTCTCGTCATCGAACAGGCCCGTGCAGACCACGCCATCGGCCTCTTCCAGCGGCACACGTTCGATGTCATGGGGCTTGCCGCCCTCATCTTTGAAAAAGGACATGTCCCGGTCTGGCCCGATATGATAGACCCGCCGCCCAAATTCCCCCCG
>CAYWND010000113.1:0-7820 GCA_964459085.1 uncultured Oceanibium sp.
AAGATCACGACACCGACGTTGTCGATCTCGAGGTTCAGCGCCATACCGCGGATCCCACCGGGGAATTCCACCATCTCGCCCGCCTGGATGTTGTCCAGCCCGTGGACACGAGCGATCCCGTCGCCCACGCTCAGCACCTGGCCAACTTCGGCGACTTCGACGTCCTGTCCAAAGTTCTTGATCTGGTCCTTCAGGATCGCAGAGATTTCCGACGCTTGGATCGCCATTACCCGACCTCTTTCATAGCATTTTGCAGGGAGTTGAGTTTGGCGCGGACCGACGTATCGATCATGCGCGAACCCACTTTAACGACAAGACCGCCGATAAGGCTTTCATCGACGGTCGTATTGATGATGACGTCCTTGCCCACGGCAGCACGCAGCTTTTCCGCCAGGGCGGCAGATTGCGCGTCACTCAGCGGCTTGGCGGCGGTCACGTCCGCAGTCACTTCGCCCCGGTCATCCGCGATCAGCGCCTTGACCTGGGCGATCAGCTGGGGAAGCACAAAGAGGCGGCGTTTCGAAGCCATCAGACCGATCGTATTCGCGACCAGCGGCCCCAGGCCCATCTTGGCGGCCAGTGCGGCGATCGCCTTGGTCTGATCCTCGCGACTGTAGATCGGCGAGGAGATGACATCCCTCAAGTCGTCGCTGTCGGACAGGGCGGTTTCGAGCGCCACGAGATCCGCCTCGACCGCTGCGACCTGGCCATCGGACTTGGCAAGTTCGAAAAGGGCGGTGGCGTAGCGGCCCGATATCCCTGAAGTGAAAGAAGCAGAGTCTGACACGACCCCTCCGTGTTTTGGGTTGGCCCGCAGATGCAGGCAATCGAGGGCGCGGCACAACACCCCGGCCCCCGTTGAAATCGCAGGGGTGATAGCAGAGGGTATTCGATGTGGCAAGAACGCGTTCCCAGCCGCCGAGCGCCCCAAATTCCAGCAAAACAAGGCCCAAGCGTTCATGGGCGTTCAGACTGCGACGCTTTGCGCGCTCGATTTTGCTGCGGATGCGAGAACGGAAGCGATTCTCGGGGGCCATCCGCCACATTTTCAGGGTGGATGCGCTTGGCCGGAAGAGGCTTGAAATGAGCCTGCCAGGCCCCCAAAACCAAGGGCGCCTGGTCAGCCCCGGTCGATGCTGCGTGTTATGCGCCCCGCCACAGGGCGGGGCGGCGCGGTCAGCCCCTCGAGCACCTCCAGCGGTCCGGGCACGGCGACCGCCGTGCCACGGCGTGGGGTCGCGTAGACCTGTTTGGTCGCCTCGACCAGCAGGGCCCCGGCAAGCATCTGGGCATCCAGCCTGCGACCCAGCCCTTCCCAGATGCGATCCGTCTTCAGCCAGAAGCGCTTGTGGCTGGGCGGCGTATAGAGCGCGGCAGCATGGCGTTCGGGCAGAAAGTTATGCGCGCGCAACAGTGTTTCGACCTGGCCAAAGCTGTAGGGCCTGCCAAATCCGAACGGCGTGGCATCGCGGCGGGCCCAGGCGCCCGACCGGTTGGGCACGATAAAAATGACATGCCCGCCGGGGGCCAGGGTCCGGTAGATCTCTTCCAGCAGGGCGTGCGCGCGCTCGCAGGTTTCCAAGCCGTGCGCGACGATCAGCCGGTCGATCGAGGCCGCTGGAATGGGCCAGTTGGTCTCTTCGACCAGGATCGAATGATTGGGCTGGCCGCTGGGCCAGGGCATCACACCCTGTTGGCCCGGCATCAGCGACAGGACACGCCGCGCGTCGCTGAGAAACGGGCGCAGAAAGGGCGCGGCAAACCCAAAACCCGCGACGGTCATATAGGCAGTGTCCGGCCACAACTGCCGCAAGGATTGCTGTAGCACGCGCTGGGCTGTCCGGCCAAGTTTGGTCCGGTAGTAAAACGCCCGCAGATCAACTACATCAAGATGCATGTTCAGCCGGAGAATGCCCAATGCCTGCAGACATCGTAATCATCCCCTGCCGCAGTGACAACTATGCCTACCTGATGCGCGACAGCGATTCTGGCCATGTCGCACTGGTCGACGCGCCCGAGGCTGCACCTATCCTGGCCGCTTTGGCGGACCGGGACTGGCCACTGGATACGATCCTGATCACCCATCACCATGGCGATCACGTCGAAGGCGTGGCCGAGATCCGGGGCGCGACAGGCGCGCGGGTGATCGGTGCCGCTGCCGATGCCGCCCGCCTGCCACCGCTGGATAGCGCGGTGCACGAAGGGGACACCTTTGCGTTGGGGGCGCTGGAGGCACATGTCTATGACGTTTCGGGGCACACGGTCGGGCATATCGCGTTCCATGTCCCAGCAGCGGGTGCAGTTTTCACCGCTGATAGCCTGATGACTCTGGGCTGCGGTCGCCTGTTCGAGGGGACAGCGGATATGATGTGGGACAGCCTGTCCAAGCTGGCCGCGTTGCCGGCCGAAACGCTGGTCTATACAGGCCATGAATACACGCAGGCGAATGCCAGATTCGCCGTTACGGTCGATCCCGACAATCCGGATCTGAAAGCTCGGGTCGAAGAGATCGACCGGCTGCGCGCGCAAGGCAAACCGACGGTGCCGACCTCGCTGGCGACGGAGCTTGCGACCAACCCGTTTCTGCGCGCTGCCGATCCGGCGATCCGCGCGCATCTGGGGATGGAGACGGCAAGCGACGTCCAGGTCTTTGCCGAGATCCGCGCCCGCAAGGACCGGTTCTGAGCCCCGATGGCGACGCGAGGCCATTGCCTGTGCAAACGCACCCGATGGGCGTTCGAGGGCGACCCGACCTGGTCCTGCTATTGTCATTGCGATGATTGCCGCCGGAACTGCGCAGCCCCGGTTGTTGCCTGGCTCGGCGTGCCGATCCGGAATTTTCGGTGGGCGGGCGATCCCCCGAAGACACTGGAAAGCTCGAAGGGTGTCTTCCGTCATTTTTGCAGACGCTGCGGCTCGCCCCTGGGGTTCGAGGCGGATCACTACGCCGGGGGCATGCATCTTTATGCGGCGTCGATGGAGGATCCGGGCAACTTCGCGCCGACGTTTCACGTCAACTATCAGAGTAAGCTTCCGTGGCTGCAAATGACAGACGATCTGCCAAAATACGATGGCACGCTGCTGCATGCCCCTGAGGATTTAAGCGACTATCATTCGTAAAGCGCGGCGAACCGCTAGACGGACACCGCCGCAGACAGCTCGGCCTTGTCGAGTTGCCCTTTGCGGCCGGAAAGCTTGGCCTCGCCCCGCTCCATCACCAGGAAGCTATCCGCCAGATCGTAAGCAAAGCTGAAATACTGCTCGACCAGCACAATCGCGATGTCGCCGGCATCCCGCAGGTGGGAGATGACCCGCCCGATCTGCTGGATGATGTTGGGTTGGATCCCTTCGGTCGGTTCGTCCAGCAGCAATAGGCGTGGTTTGGCGATCAGGGCCCGCGCGATTGCCAGTTGCTGTTGCTGACCACCAGAGAGGTCCCCGCCGCGACGGCCCAGAAACTCGCGCAGGATCGGGAATAGTTCGAAGATATGGTCGGGAACGCGGTGTTCGGACCGTGGTAGGCAGGCGAACCCCGCCTCCAGGTTCTCCTGTACCGTCATCAGCGGAAAGATATCCCGACCCTGCGGCACATACCCGATCCCGCGACGGGCCAGCGCATGCGCAGGCAGCCGGGCCACATCGTCGCCATCCAGCAGCACACGCCCGCCCGAGGCTGTATGCGTGCCCGAGATAGCCTTGAGAAGCGAGGTCTTGCCGACCCCATTTGTGCCCATCACGCAGGTCACCTCGCCGACGGCGGCGGTCATGTCGATCCCGCGAAGGATCTGGCTGCCACCATAGTGCAGGGTCAGCCCCTCGACCTTCAGTAACTCACCGGCCAAGATACACCTCGATCACCTTGTCGTCGCTGGTCACATGATCGATCGAGCCTTCGGCCAGGACCGAGCCTTCGTGCAGGACGGTGACTTTGCAATCAAGGCGCCGCACGAACTCCATATCATGTTCGACCACAACCACCGCGCGGGACTTGGCCGTTTCCCGCAGCAGTTCGGTGGTTTGCTCGCGCTCGCCCACGGTCATACCGGCGGCGGGCTCGTCGACCAGCAGCAATTCGGGATCCTGAGCCAGCAGCATCCCGATCTCGAGCCACTGTTTCTGACCATGAGACAGCTCGCCAGCCTTACGGTCGATGACATTGGCCAGCCCGATCTGATCTGCAAGCGCCGCGATCCGATCATGATCTGTGGGGCCGGGCCGGAACCGCAGCACGGCCAGCGGCCCGCGTTTGTTGCGCAGGGCCAGCATCAGGTTATCGGACACCGACTGGTCCTCGAACACGGTCGGGCGCTGGAACTTTCGCCCGATGCCCGCCTGGGCAATCTGACTTTCGGACATGGACAAAAGCGAACGCGATTGCGGACCCCAGATGACCCGCCCCTCGTCTGGTCGGGTCTTGCCGGTAACGATGTCCATAAACGTGGTCTTTCCCGCCCCGTTCGGACCGATAACAGCGCGCATCTCGCACGGGTCGATGCTGAACGAGAGGTTGTTGATGGCCTTGAACCCGTCGAACGACACCGAGACGCCCGAAACTTCCAGCAGCGCGGTCATGTGTCGGCCTCCTTCTCGCGCAAGGAACCGGTGTCGGGTCCAAGATCCGCGCCGCGGCGGTCCGGCGACCTGCGATCGGCCAGCATATCCACCAGTCCGCCCAGGCCCTTGGGCGCGAACAGGGTGGTTAGCACAAAGCTGAGGCCCAGCAGAACGGTCCACCAGTTGACCCATTCGATCCGGATGGGGCCAAGTACCAGATCAGGGGCCTGGCCGCCAGTGAACCAAGTCGACAGCAGCGACACCGCCGCCGCGCCGATCACCGCACCATAGAGGCGCCCGCGCCCCCCGATCGCAACCCAGACCGCCAGGTAGATCGAGGCGATGGGCGCAAGTTCCGCCGGGTTGATGATCCCCGCCTGCGGATAATAGAGCGCGCCTGCAATAGCGGCGATTACGGCAGAGACGGTGAAGATCAGCAGCTTGAACGCCTCGACCGGGTAGCCCAGGAACCGCACCCGCGCCTCGTCATCCCGGATCGCACGGATGGCGGACCCGAACTTGCCTGATACCGCCCAGGTGGCGACCACATAACCCAGGCCAAGTGCTGCTGCCGAAGCCCAGAAGAACCAGATAGAGATGGTCGATTGGGGCACATGGTCCAGGCCTGGCAGGTTTTGAAGTCCCGACAGACCGTTGTTGCCCCGAAGGCCGCTGTCGTTCTGGAAGAGCCAAAGCGATAAAGCCAGCGTCATGGCTTGGGTCAGGATCGACAGATAGACGCCGGTGACGCGGCTGCGGAACGCAAGCCAGCCAAATACGAAGGCCAGCAACCCGGGAACCAGCACAACCGCGGCCAGTTGCAGCGGCAGAGAATGGGCGAAGGTCCAAATCCAGGGCAGCTCGGATGACCCCACGACGCCGAAGATCTGTGTGGCGACTGCCTCTTGCACCTCGAGCGGTGTGGGTGGCAAGGGCAGCGCCGCCAGGCTGTCGACGACGATCAGTCGCGTGCGCTCGTACATAAGCCACATGCCGATGGCGTAGCCGCCGAGGCCAAAGAATGCCATGTGCCCCAGCGACAGGATCCCGCAATAGCCCCAGACCAGGTCCATAGCGATGGCCGCTAGGCACAGGCACAGGGTCTTGCCCAGCGTCTTGACGAAACTGGTCGAGATCACGCCAGCGCCCACCCCCTCGGCAAGCAGGGTGACGCCCAGTGTGAACAGCGAAAGGATCGCCACGAATACCAGCACTGCTGGGTAGCGCACCACGAACGGGCGCCGTTCAGGCCGCGCAAGAGCTGTGTCTGCCATCGCTCAGACCTCGGCCGCGCGGCCCTTGAGGGCGATGATGCCCCGTGGCCGGAACTGAATGAACAGGATGATGAAGAGCATCATGTAGGTTTGCGCGGCCAGAGTGTTCGAGGGGTTGAACCACTCGATCCCTTTTTGCATCGACCCCACCAGCGAAGCCCCCAGCAACGTCCCCCAGATGTTGCCGACCCCACCGACAACAACTGTCATAAAAGACTGCACGATATAATCCTGTCCCATCTCGGACGTGACCTTCGCGTAAAGACCAATTGCCACGCCGGCGATCCCTGCGATCCCCGATCCAAAGCCAAAGGTCAGCATGTTGATCCGGTCGGGATTGATCCCCATCGAGGCCGCCATACGCGGGTTCTGGGTCACGGCCCGCACCTCGAGACCCAGGCGTGTCCGGTTCATCACGTACAGAAAGAAGGCAAGGAACAGCAACGCCATCACGAAAATCGCGATCCGGATATAGCTGATCGAGATCACGTCATTGATGACCAGCGATCCGTCCAGCCATCCAGGCGATGTCAACGGGCGGGCCTGGGTACCGAAGATGTTCTTGGCCAACTGCTGCAGCGCGATCGAGATCCCGAACGTCGCCAGCAGGGTTTCCAGCGGACGATGGTACAGCCAGCGGATCACCGCGCGTTCCATCGCGACCCCGGCCAGGAACGTCACGGCGAACGCGGCGGGCAGCGCGACAATGATCGACAAGGTGTAGTCGGGTACGAACAGTTGGACAACGTAGCCGGTATAGGCCCCCATCATGATGAACTCGCCGTGGGCCATGTTGATGACCCCCATGACCCCAAATGTGATCGCAAGGCCGATGGCAGCCAGGAAATAGATCGATGCCAGCGACAGCGCATCCAGCGTCAGATCGGCCGCCTGACTGACCGCCACCTTGGCCTCGATGGCTACCAGCGTATCCTTGGCGGCCTGAGCAACAGGCCCGGGCGCGCCGATATAGCGGTAGTAAAAGACATGCGCGGCCAGGGCGGCAGCGATGTCCGCGTCTGTCGCTGCCGGGTCGACGACACCGGTTTTCGCCAGGGCAGCATAGGCAATGTCGCGCATTTCCTGGCGGTCCAGCATGGCGACATCCACGCCGCCAACCTTGCCGTCTGCGATGTTGGCAATCAGCGCGTCACGCTTGGCGAACCGGTCGATCACCGGATCGGCGAGGCCTGCCGAAACCAGCGCCTGATAGGCATCAGCATTGGAAAGATCGCCTTCGCCCGGCCGCACCTGACCGGCAATTTCAGGACCTTCGGGCAGCATCTCGGCCGCCTCGAGTTTCGTCGCGATCAGCGGATTGAGCGTCCCGCGCACATCGACGCCCAGATCGCCGCGAAACCCCTCCATGGCTTCGATGCGTTCGGCGTCGGTGTCGGCGAACCTGATCGTCAGCAGGCGTTCAAGCCGGGAAATTCTGGGGGCGTTCTCGCCCTCTGCTTCGACCGCGCGCAGGGCCGCCAGATGGCTGGCCTCGGGATCACGCTCAATCGCATCCAGGGCCTGGGCGACGGCTGCGGGATCGGGATCGGACAGGCGGAACCGAACCAAGGCCGCGCCAATCATGCCGCGAATGCCCGAATTGGGCTTGAGCTGCTTCCAAGCCTTGTCGGGCGCTGTGCCGATCTCGCCACCCGCAAAATCAAACAGGCGTATCGTGTCGCGATCGACCTCTTCGGCCCAGGCGAACAGGCCGGTTTCCTTGTCGCGCCACATCGCTTTGGCCTGCCAGCGTTCCAGAACATCCTGCGCCTGGGGCAGGCCGCTGGCGGCGAGCGCGTCTATGGCGGGACCGATGGTTTTGCGCGAACTTTTGGCGATGATCTCGCCATGCTCTTGCAACAGCACCTGGATTGGCGCCTGGCGATCCTGGGCGGCAAGCGTTGGGGCCAGCGAAGCCAGGCACACTACCAATATATTGAAGATGACGCGCATGTCCGGCCCCGCTCGATGGCTCGCTTGAGACCGGAGGCG
>CAYWND010000114.1:0-7751 GCA_964459085.1 uncultured Oceanibium sp.
TGCCTGCGCGCTCGCCGCCGTCGTCATGTTCTGGTTATGAGTCCTGACCCTAGGCCGTCAATTGTGTCGGCACCCGACGTCCCGACCACCAGCCTCTCAGCTATGAACCCATCCGCAAATTGGAAGTACTCGATGTCGTCGACGATGTTTTCGGCAACAACGAACCTGCCCGGCGTGCCGTCGTCTCGATCCCAGCTAAGCTCCAAAGCATTGCCATAGCTACTCCAGATCCCCAATTCCGAGTAGCCTCGCACGGCAAAACTCACATCAGCCGCGGTCAGGTGAACGAACTGAATGGTGTCCGCATCACCAGTGGTTTGGTCTTCTGCCCACGAAACGATGCCCGCGAACCGAGTGCCTTGATCAATCTGGTACGTGTCGTTCCCAACGCTCCCAGACATGATCTCGATGCCACTGTTCAGATCGCTTGTTCCGACATTCAGCAGATCGTTGCCATCGTTGCCTCGGACATCGTCGACGCCATCACCACCAAAAATGGAGTCGTCGCCTTCGTTTCCGTCAAGACGATCATTCCCATCGTCGCCGTAGAGCGTGTCGTTGCCCTCCCAGCCTTGCATAGTGTCATTGCCCGCTCCCCCAAGCAGTTGGTCAGACCCAGAACCGCCGGTCACAAAATCAGAGCCATCTCCTGCAGAGATAAGATCGTCTTGGCTACCGCCGTTAAGGGTGTCGTCGCCATCTGCTCCATCGAGGACCAATGAGACCGTCGCTGCAGATCCGTTGATAGTGTTGTCGCGGCTGTCACCATAAACGCCATTGTGCGCAGTTCCTGATACGGTCGCATCGGCCGAAGTCGATTTCTCGAGCTCCAAAAACCGCAAAGTCCCGGCATCGAGGGCATCTTCCACGCGCAGCTCATTTCCGTCCGCCGTCTCGGTGAATTCGTACCCAATGGTAGTATAGGCCAAGCCAATGTCGCCGACGCCGCCCTCAACTACGTACTCGCCGTTGATTAGATCCCCGAAATTTAGAGATGTACCGTCGTGTTTGAAGGTCGCTGAACCGTACAGAGTGCTTCCAAAGACGGTCACATCGTTCGACAGATCCGAATACGCGGTCCCATCGTCATAGCTCAAATTGATCTCGGTAATCCCGTAGTCGGTTATCGATTTGAGCTCACCAGCATCTTGCTCACCGTTTTGGTTGGTGTCCTGCCAGATTTTCAAATATCCCCATATGTCGTCGCCGGAATTGATGACCCCGTGACCGGACCCGCTGGTTTGGTCATCGCCAAAGTAGGCCAAAGCCTCCAAGTCGGTATGGTTTTGGGGTGCACCGGTTAGGGCTACATAAGTCGCTGTGCTGCCTGAGAAGTCGATGTCGGAGTAGGTCTTCGACAAGTCAGAAAGAACCAGCTCCGTGTGCTGATCCACCTGATCGTCGCCGTTTAGGTCGACAATCAGGAAGCCGTCATCGGGTGCGGCCCAGGCGGTTTCCTCCAGATAGGAGTCACCATCGATATCGAACAGCACACTACCTGATGCAAGGATCTCAACCCCGTCCCCATCAAGGTCAAGGACGATAGGCTTCTTTGTGTCTCGCCACCCAACGCCATCGTCGTAGTCATCCCAATTGGGAACCCCATCGCCGTCCCTGTCACCGTTCCAATGTCCAATGTTCGAATAGTCCTCATCGCGCCAATCGGGCGTCCCATCGTTGTCCTTGTCACGATTATTCCCGTCGTTGCCGGGCCCTTCCCCCGAGCTCGGATTATAGCCGCTAGTGTTTCCTTCGCTTGCGGCATCCCGGAATGTCCCATCGACCCCGAAGCTACCATCGAACCCTAGGGCGTCAGCCAACATTCGAGCGGTCCCGAGGAACGTTGTCCGAGCAACGCCATCATCACCGACCACCCCGTAGTTGTTTAGCATTTCCGCGGTGTATCTGTGGTCTGGATCAACGACGCCTTTGGACCCATCCGAGCTGGTCCAAGCTACGACAGTTCCGTCCGCCCGCGTCACGGTGCCATTGTCGTTTTCCTCAACAAATGGGAAATAGTAATCTGTGGGAACGCCGTCTTCGATAACAGTCCAAAAGACCGACTCGTTGTGAACTTGAACACCGCCTGCGATATAGGTGTGATGTTCTTCGACCTCGAAATTGTAAGTCATCCAGCCACGCGACAAACCGGGCCCCGCTGAACCTCCCGCCCCTGCGGCCATATTCACGTTGAGCCCTTGCTCAAACAGCGGCGCGGTTTGATCATTGAATTCGATCACTCTTGCGTTAGCGATGAGCACTTCGCCATCTCGTCCAATGATGCGGGGGCTGCCTCCATGGAGCAGCATAAGTTGGCCGATCTCGATGAAGTCGCCTGTTTCCGTTCTAAATCGATGGCCGGGCGTTGTGACAAGGGAATCCCGACCGTCTAGAAACGTCAATTCAATGAGTTCAGTAGTGGTGTTCGTAAAGATCCGCTTGACGCGCCCCGGACACAAAACACCGTTATCACGATGCGCAACAACCCAATCGCCAATCTCAATATCCTGGATTGGTTTTTGGAAATAGCGTCCGTCGGCTGATTGGTCATTTGCTATATCCGGCGCATCTCTTCCCTCCGGCCACAAATCAACAACTGTTCCAGCAACAAAGCACTCGCCATATGGATGAGGAGGGTTTGGACCGTACGGAGAAAGATAGTCGAAGTGTTTGCCGGATGCATTGATGAGGAATTTACTCCAAGCGATCAAATCAGACATCGAGTCATTGTTTATGGGGATGCCGTTCTGGTTCGCGTGAGCGTACATATCCTGAACGAAGCCAACCATGCCATCAACGGAGTTCGCTCCCATCATGGACGTCATGATATAGTTCGCAGCGGCGTCTTCGTCAGAGAAGCCGAGCGCCACATAATTCTCCATATAATACTCAATTGGCTCAGCTGCGGTCCAATTCTCAACCCCAAGGCCAAACACTGGATCACTAAAGACTAACGCGTGGTTGTCGTAATGTTGTCGCGCCGAGAGTTCACCAGCGGAGCCGACGGCCTCGAATTCGGCTCGTCGACGGTTGAAGTCTGCTTCCATCAAATTCTTGCTGATTTCAATACTTGTGTCGAAGTTGATAGACATGCCGTTCGCAACAGCAGATTCGGCAAGAAAGACGTTTGCGACCCTGCCTGAGAAGCTGTCTTGCGAAACGACGCCTCCAGCGAGCTCCCCATATTGGTAACCCTTGTTGGCAAGGTAGGAATAGTAATCCTCGCGTCTATCGCCGCCATTATTGGTTTCGTTGACTAAATTCTGTAGATGACTGATATCATTAGCGTTGAGTCTCTCGGCCATCTAAAAACCCTCCATCAAGCAGGAAACGAATTTCCTTGCAAAATCATTCATTTCATCAATTCTATCCAGGCCAGTCGCATCGAACCGAAAATCGTAGAAGATAGGCTCAACTTTACCGAAGGCTTTGCATAGCGAGTATTGTCCGTCCTCTCCTTTGTTGCACCAAAGTAGAAGTTCGATGCCTCCTGGATTTGGTTCTCCTCTGAACCACCTATCTCGACCTCTGACTGGTCCAGTTGCATTGGGGTAGGAGAATTGTATCCAGCCGTCCGGCGATCGGTCAGATAATATGTCAAAGTCTTCAGCTGAGAAGTACGTGTGCCCCTCTTCGCTTCGAAGTAATTCACCAATCGGGCCGCCACCGATGTTGCTCATGTAGCTGTAGAGCGGCATTTTGTCTGCAGCCGTGATCGAAAGTGAGAAGGTAGGCATTTCGACGATTGAACCGTCCGTGTTTGGCAAAGAGTCGGTTCGGACAAAGTCGAAGCCCATCGTTCGCTCTGCTCCGTCGCTTCGCCCAGGAGGGACCCCAGATAGAGGTCCCTTAAGATCCGCCGGCCACGTCAATTCCATGACGCGATCCGATGGGGTTATTCCGGTTACATGGAAAGTGCTCACGATGAACGGTCCGCTCTCGTAAGGCCCTGCAAACTGCGGTAAGGTCCTACAGCCCACGCGCTCTGCGTTTGCAACAGGCGATAGATACAACGTGGCAACAGCGGCTGCTAGGGAGAATAGGCACTGGCGTCTATGGTTGCCCAATTTGGATCACCTCAACTCGAACTCGTTTTGCGAGACATTTCTCAAGATATGATAGCAACGCGATATTGGTGCCTTAATGCAGATCAACTCACAAGGGAAAAAAGAAAATCACCGAATTGTGAGAGCGGGCGATTAGACTGATCCCTGCCGACGCTGAAACCGTTTCCGCATTTAGTTAGAAGCAGGAGCAGCCCCTACTCATAGCCTCGTTTAGCCTTGTCCATGTGCAGCTCGAAGCGGGCGTCCTTCGCCTCGGCTTCAGTTTCGAACCAGCCTGTGCGGAGCTGGCCGCAGCTGCCGATCCGTCCCCAGTTGCGGACCAGACCCCAGTTCCCGAATAGACCGCGCACGATCTCCATGCGGTAGAAGCGGTGCAGGTTGGCGTCTGGTTCGATCCTGGTCAGGTACATTCCCCCTACCCCCACATCCTAGCGGCGATGTCTTGCTCTTCCTTGCCCACGGCATCCGCGTAGATTGCTGTGGTGCTGAGCTGGGCATGTCCCATCCACTTCTGAAGCATGTGGAGTGGGATGCCGTTGACCACGGCATTGATCCCGAACCCGTGGCGAAGCCCTTTTTGACTGCGGTGCGTCCGGTATCCCGGCCCCAATCATGATCCGCTTGACGATCTGCCAGACCCTCACGCGACTGAGCGGCCAGATAGGTGCATTTGCCTGTTTGCGAGACTTTTGTGCCTCACGGATGCCGTGCGCGGTGTTCAGCGTGTCCAGGTAGTCCGGCTGCACAGGAACGCTCCTGTAGACGATCCTCGAGTTGCCAGAGGCATCCTGGCGCTTCTTTAGGCTGCGAATGGCGACGGTCCCGCCCAACAGGTCCACCCTGGCCGGGTGATCTCAAGGAGCTCCGAGGGCCGACAGCCGGTGAAGTGCGGCGTCCCGCAGAGTGAGCGGACGCTTAAGTTCTCGAGATCTGCTCAATCAAAGCTGGAGTCGGCATCGCGGTGGGGTCGCCTGGGAGACTTTGAAGGTCCTTGATCCAGGCCGCTGGAGTGGCTTTCAGTCGTCCGTCCTTGAGTTCAATGGACGCAAAGCAGCTCTTGAGGAGCGAGCGCTTCTCTGTCGGGGTCCCTGCTTTGAAGGTCGTTGGGAGATCGGTTGCCATATCAACGAGCGCTTTGAGGTCAGCTTGGGACTTATGAAGGCTTCGTAGCCGTTTCAGTTCTTCGTCCAGCTGCGCCAGCTCGAAGACACCGTTTTGTCGCCTCAGGTCGTAGTCGTCTTTGCTGATGGTGCCGTCGACTAAGAGATCGGTCAGTCGATCTTGGCGAGACTGCGCATCCGCCATACGCAGGTGCAAGGATTGCTCCATCGCGGTTGTGTCGTGGTTGCTGAGCCATGCATCAAATCGAGCGGTAAGCGCGGCGACGTCATCGTCATTCAAGGCTAGGCGTTTCAACTTCCGAATGAGAGCATCGGCTAGTACATCCTCGCGGATTGATCGACTGGGGCAATCCTTCGTGTGGCAGCGGTAGTAGATGTTGCTCTTCTGCCGTTCGCCCGTCAGGACGCGACCACAGTGGCCACACTGAACGAGACCGCGATACCGCATGCCGTGCTTGGTGGATTTCTTCTGCGTCCGCTGTGCCTTGATCTCCTTCACGCGCTGAAACTGTTTGGCTGAGATCAGCGGCTCATGCGCTCCGTCGTAGAGGACACCCTTGAGGAGGATCTTGCCCATGTAGAAGGGGTTGCGGAGCATAGTTTCGATGTTCCGCCGCACGACCGGTCGCCCCGCGTAGCCGGTCAGGCCCCTTCGCTGCATTTCGAAAGTCAGGCTCGTGATGGAGTATTCGCCCGAGCAATACAGCTCGAAGGCTTGTTGGACCAAGGGGCCTTTGATCGGGTCGATGGGCTTAGTTGCACTCTGAGGGTTCAAGTACCCAATCGGCGCCCGGAAGGGATAGAGACCTTGCCGCAAACGGCCTTGCTGGCCCTTCTTCACTTCCAAACTCAGATTGCGACTGTAGTCGGCGGCGAGGGCCATTTGGATGTCGGCCAACAACCGTCCGCCGCGACTATCGAAGTCGAGGCTATCGGCAGCGAAGTAGATTTTGATCCCGGCTCGTGACGCCTCATCCAACCGGGCCCAGTCCGCATAGTTGCGGCTGGAGCGATCAATGCGATGGATAATGAGCCCTTTAGCTTCGCCCTGCCTTAGCAGTTTGAGCATCGTGTCGAAGAGCGGACGCCCCGTCTTGGCCGCTGTTTCTTGCTCTTCGAACCACTTGGTGATCGTGAGCCCGTTCTGACTCGCAAAGCTCGTAATCGCATCTCGCTGGGCATCCAGTGAAGCACCATCACCTTGGCGCGTCGTGGAAACCCGGATGTATCCAAAGCAGGGTTTCATGCGCGGCTATTTGTGTCATCGGACTCTACCACATCCTCAGATTCCGTCGAATCCGTCCAAGGCCAGCGACCTTCGCGTTTGAGGCGCTCATAGATCCCCTTGCAGAGTTCAAGGTGCCGTTCGAGATGCTCGTTTTCACTCATGTTCCCAGTTTATCGAGCCAGGCGCAGCGGCCTAGCGGGCACCGTATCCCTAGCCGTGATGCCACGGCAGCAGCGATGCCGAGAAGGGCTGCGTCTTGCGGCCATCGACTAACAAACGAATGATCGCTCGGTGGTTCCGCAGATTCACGAGGTCATGGGTGGAGAACGGTTCGAGCTCATGCCCAATCAGCGTCGCATCCTTGACCCCGACCCGGAGCATAATCTCGGTCCCCACATTGCCCAGAATGGCCTCTAAAACGGCAGTTTCGGCCTGTGCGGTGTGTTGCTGCACCAACGTGAGCCCCAGGCCGTATTTGCGGGCTTCAGAGAGCAGCGCGGCAAAGGCGGTGGTGGTGTAGTTGGGGTACTCATCCACGTGCAAGAAGAACGGCTTGCGAGCAGCTGATGACAGGCTGTGTCGAGAGAAGGCGGCGTGCATGATGGTTGAGACGAGCAGGCCGCCCATCACGTTGCTGATATCGGCTCCCAGCCGTCCCTTGGCCAAGTTCACGATCAAAACCTGAGCAGTGTCCATCATCGACCGGAAGCGCAAAGGTGTCTGCGGCTGGCAGAGGGCCTGTCGCACTGCCGGATGCGCCAAGAAGGCTCCCAGCTTGTTGGCGATGGGAGCCACCCCATCAGCGGCACTCTGGTAGTTCATGTTTGGGTATTCCTGCTTCCAGAAGAACTGGACCTGAGGATCGTTGATCTGCTCTACCACCCGGTTACGAAACGACTTCCAGAGAAACAGCTTAACGATGTCGGTAAGGTCACTGTCGTTGCATTCCAAAAGAGCCAGGATGGCGTAGCGCAGAAGATGTTCCATCCGGGCACCCCAGGCATCAGGCCATTGCTGTCTCAACGTCGCTATGAAGGCTGAAGCCACCAGTGGACGGTATGAGGCCGGAACCGGTGCCAAGGGGTTGTATCCATAGGGGCTGTGTGGATCGCCGACGTCCCAGTAGCGGTGCTCTGTCTGGAGCACGTTGTGCAGATCGAGGGCCAGATCGCCGTGAGGATCAAGGAGGCAGAAGCCGTGGCCTGCAGCGGCGTCTTGCGCAGCCAAATAAGCCAACAAGGTAGATTCGCCCATGTCTTCGTGATCGGACAGACCGGAACGGGCAAATCTACCTTGTTGGCGTCTTGCGCAGCCAAATAAGCCAACAAGGTAGAT
>CAYWND010000115.1:0-6585 GCA_964459085.1 uncultured Oceanibium sp.
GGGCTCTGGCGCTCGATCGGCCGATGATCCCGCTGGGATCCTGCACCATGAAGCTGAACGCCACCGTCGAGATGATCCCGGTCACCTGGCCCGCATTTGCCGACATACACCCGTTCGCGCCTGCCGATCAGGTCGCGGGCTATACCCAGGTGATCGAAGATCTCAGCGCCAAGCTGTGCGCCATCACAGGCTACGATGATCTGTCGATGCAGCCCAATTCCGGCGCACAAGGAGAATATGCCGGGCTGCTGACGATCCGAGCCTATCACAAGGCGCGCGGACAGGGGCATCGCAAGGTCTGCCTGATCCCGATGAGCGCGCACGGCACCAACCCGGCCTCGGCCCATATGGTGGGCTGGGATGTCGTGGTCGTGAAATCGGCCGAGAACGGGGATATCGATCTGGAGGATTTTCGCGCAAAGGCGCAGGACCATTCGGAAAATCGGGCGGGCTGCATGATCACCTACCCTTCGACCCATGGTGTGTTCGAGGAAACCGTGCGCGAGGTCTGCAAGGTGACGCACGACCATGGCGGCCAGGTCTATATCGACGGGGCCAACATGAACGCCATGGTCGGGATCGCGCGGCCGGGCGATGTGGGCGGTGATGTCAGCCACCTGAACCTGCACAAGACGTTCTGCATCCCCCATGGCGGCGGTGGGCCCGGCATGGGTCCAATTGGGGTCAAGGCGCATCTGGCCCCCCACCTGCCGGGGCATTCTCATACCGGCGGGACCACAGGCCCGGTCAGTGCCGCGCCCTATGGCAGCCCGGCGATCCTGCCGATTTCGTGGTCCTACATACTGCTGATGGGCGGCGAGGGACTGACCCAGGCGACCCGGGTTGCGATCCTGAATGCAAACTACATCGCGACGCGCCTGGATGGCGCCTATGACGTGCTTTACACCAACGACAAGGGACGGGTCGCGCACGAATGCATCCTGGACACACGCACGCTGGATGCGCTGGCGGGTGTCACGGTCGAGGATGTCGCCAAGCGCCTGATGGATTGCGGTTTTCACGCCCCCACGATGAGCTGGCCTGTCGCGGGCACCCTGATGGTGGAGCCAACCGAGAGCGAGCCCAAGGCCGAGCTGGACCGGTTCTGCGACGCCATGCTGGCGATCCGGGCCGAGGCGGACGACATAGCGCAAGGGCGGATCGACGCGGACAACAACCCGCTGAAACGCGCGCCGCATACGGTCGAGGATCTGGTCGGCCCGTGGGAGCGTCCCTATAGCCGCGAACAGGGCTGCTATCCGCCCGGCGCGTTCCGGGTCGACAAGTACTGGCCGCCGGTCAATCGGGTCGACAACGCCTACGGGGATCGCAATCTGGTCTGTATCTGCCCGCCGCTGGAAGACTATGTCGAGGCGGCCGAATAGCCGCGAGCGAGGATCAGACGCTGACCGCCTTAGGCAGCAGCTTGATCAGCAACTGTTGAAACTCGTCGGCGGTCATCGGCGGGGCCAGGGCATAGCCCTGGCCGATCGTACAGCCAAGCTGGTACAGGTCTGACGCCATCTTGGCGCTGGTGATGCCCTCGGCCAGGATCTCGACATCTAGCGACCGACCGATGTTCACAATCGATGACAGAAGCGCGCGGTTGCCGTCGGAAATGTTCATCTGCTCGACAAACTGCCGGTCGATCTTGATCCGGTTCGGTTTCAGCTTGACCAGGCCGATAATCGACGAATGGCCGGTGCCGAAATCGTCCAGTTCGATGGAAACCCCCATCTCGCGCAGCTGATCCAGGTTCCAGGCCATCACCTCGTCTTCGTCATCGAGAAAGATCGCCTCGAGCAACTCTACCGACAGGCGACCGGGTTCGATGCCACCGCGTTTGATGTCTTCGATCAGATCGGGATCGCGCAGCCGCAGGCCTGACACGTTGACCGCCAGGCCCGGCACCTCCAGCCCCTCGGCCCGCCAGCGGGCATCGTCGTACATGGCCTGCTGCAGCACGATCTGATCGATCTGGCGCAGCACATTCAGATCCTCGGCGATCCGGACGAAATGGCTGGGCTCCAGCTGCCCCTTTTCGGGATGGTCCCAGCGCAACAAAACCTCGGCCCCCGCAAGCGACATATCCGCCAGATTGAATTGCGCCTGGTAGAGCGTGCCGAACTCCTCGCGGTCCAGACCCCGCAGGATGTCGTCGGCCAGTTCCTTTTCTTCCAGCACCTCCTGCTGCAGCGATTCCGAGAAGAACGCCCATTTGTTCCGTCCCGACGTCTTTGCCCGATACAGGGCGATGTCCGCATTGATCAGCAGCTTTTTCGGGTCATGGTCGGCATCAGTAGACAGGGCGATTCCGATCGACCCCCCGTAGCGGCATTCGTGTGGCCCGTATTTCACCGGCTTGCGCAACTGTTCCAGCAGACGCCCGGCAAATCGGCCCAGGGCTGCGTTGTCCCCATCTTCGACCGTGCTCAGGACGACGAATTCATCCCCCCCGACACGGGCCGCAAAGTCGCCTTCGCGGGTATGTTCGCGCAGGATGTCCGCAACGACCGACAGCACATGGTCGCCCGCATCGTGGCCGAACGCATCGTTGATCTGTTTGAAGCGATCCAGATCGATGTGCAGCGCGGCCAATCCGGTCTGGCCGTTCCGTGCGGCATCCGACCGTTTCCGCAGCACCCGGTCCAGATACCGGCGATTGGGCAGTTCGGTCAGTGCGTCGTGCAACGAGGCATGTTCCAGTTCGGCCTGCGCTTCTTCCAGCGCGGCATTGCGCTCGGACAGGACATCACGGGCCAAACGCAATTCTTCGGCATAGGTCTGCAACTGCTCCTGGTGCAGCCGCGTCTGTGTGATGTCGGTCCGCAGCGAAACCGTGTCGCCCTGTTCCGTCCGGCGCTCGGCAATGCGAAATATGCGCCCGTCCGAGAATTTCTGTTCGAAATCCGAGGACCCTGCGCGATGCGCCGCCAAGCGCTCTGCCAGCCATTCTTCCTCGCGGCCTTTTGCGTCTACGAAAACGCCTTCGTCGATCCCGTGCCTGAGGATCTCTTCAAAGGTCATGCCCTCTTCGACAAGCGGGAAATTCTTGAGCACCAAGCCCCTGCTCTTGTCGTTTTGAACGGCCAGTCGATCCTCGCTGTCGTAGATCACAAAGCTTTCGTCCAGCGCGCTGATCGCCGCCCGCAATCTCGCCTCGGCGGTATGAGCTGTGCGCTGCGCCCGCTTCAACGCCAGTTCGCGATCTTTCGCCTCGGTGATGTCAATTTGCAGCCCGGCCCGCTCGCCATTCGGCAGGACGATGTCCTTGACCAGCAACCAGCGGCCAGTGTTACGCCGCACCTCCCGGCCCCGGGTCGACGCCCTGCGGCGCGAGGCCAGCGCGCGTTTACGCCAGGCTTTGCGAGACAGGCGACCGGTGTCCCAGATCCCATTTTCCAGCCCCGCATCAATAAGCTCGGTGTAAGTGGTGCCCGGTTGGACCAGATCCTCGATCCCCTCGTGAACATCGCGAAAGGCCTTGTTGAATGTGGTGATGCGGTCGTCATGATCATAGATCACGAACCCTTCGGGGATCGCGTCCAGCGCGCCCCACAGCCGGTCCTGTGCCGCCGCCAGTTCCTGTTGCGATTGCCGCAGCTTGGCCTCGGTTTCGCGGACATGCGTAATGTCCGTCGCGACCGAACAGATCTGGTATTGATCCAACACCGGATCATGCAAACGGAATGTCTTGGTCAGAAAGTGCTGAGGTGGGCCGTCGCTCAATCGACCCGACCGTTCCCAGATGATGGGTGAGCCCGAAGACAATACGAACGCCTCGACCGTACGCAACTCCTCGACGTCCGCATCTGACTTTAGGATGTCCGGCGCTTCGCTGCCCATCAGGTCACCGGCGGGAACGCCGCACAATTCGGCAAACTTGCTGTTGACCAGAACATACCGGCGATTGTCCTTGATCGAAATTGCAGCGTTCGCGTTGTCGAACACGGATTTATACCGGTTCTCCAACGTCTTGCGCTGGGTCACATCCCGCGTGATCGCGACATATTTTTCAAGACGATCGTTTTCTCCGTAAATCGGCTGGACCTCGTATTCGCCCAGAAACCGGGTGTCGTCTATTCGTCGACCGATAAACTCGCCAAAGACCGGTTTCTCGTATGCCCCGGCGCGCGCGGTCCGTACCGGCAGTGCCATCGGGCTGTCCGGTGTGCCGATCAGCGCATCCAGGCGCTTGCCGGCGGCATCCTCGTTGCTGTAGCCCAGCTCACCCTCGAACGAGGGATTGATCCATGTGACCCGCCGTTCCGGATCCAGGATACTGACCATATCGCTGGTCGCACGGGCGATCAGCGACATCTGCCCCAACGCGTCCGCACGCTGCTTGTTCAATGTGTGGTCTCTGACCGTCGACAGCCAATAGCGATAGACGCCGTCATCATCGGCCACGGGATGAAAGGACAACTGCCCCCAGAACGGGCTGCCATCCTTGCGATAGATATACATCTCGGACGCAAAGCTGGCCCAGGCCTGCAACTGTTCGATGATGTCGGCGTGGGTTGCAGGACTGGAGAGTTTGCCCGCCAGAATGCCTGCGGTATTGCCTTCGAGATCTTCGCTGGTATACCCCAACAGGCGCGTGAAAGCGGGATTGGCCCACTTGATGTACATGACCGCACCGTCACTCAAGTCGGCTTCGGCCACCATCATCGCTTCGCGCGTGACGGCGCCGATTTTCTGGATTACCTGGTCGATGTCCATCAAGGTTCCGGTTTCACAGGCACCAGTCCGGCACCAAACGATCAAAATAGTTAACAAATCTACACTTGCCGACGCTTTTTAGAGTATAGCGAAAGCCGGTAAAGATACAACTGCGGCCCGGCGTGTACACCGGCAGCTAAAAGGCCCAAAGGAGGGTAGAATGATCGTTGTCGGGGGTGAAAATCTGATCGATTTTATTCAAGTTCCATCTGACGGCGGACATCCCCTTTACCGTGCCATCCCTGGCGGCTCGCCATTCAATACCGCCAAGGCGATCGTTCGTCAGGGTCAGGCCACCGGATACCTGACCCCGTTCTCAGACGACACGCTGGGGCAGGTTCTGCGCGAAGATCTGTTGCGCGATCCTGTCGTTGTACTCAGCGCCGACAGCCCGCGTCCCACGTCGCTTGCGGTTGTGTCGCTGACCGATGGCCAGGCGCGATATCAGTTCTATCGCGAGGGCACGGCCGAGCGCGACATCACCCTTGATGGTCTGACGGCGGCGCTGCCGGATCAGGTGTCTGCCTTCTATGTCGGATCCCTGGCTGTAACCGATGGCCCTGATGCCGAGGTCTGGAGCACCCTTTTCGCACGATTGTCAGATCAAGGAGTGTTCTGCGCTTTCGATCCCAACATCCGACCGGCATTTATCCATGACCGCGCCGCCTATATGGACCGGTTCGAGACGCTGATTACCCAGGCGGCCCTGGTCAAGTTGTCTGACGAGGATATGGATTGGCTGTTCCCGGGTGTGGATATGGACACAGCCCTCGCGGATATTCACCAGCGTTCGGGTGCAGGTCTTGCGGTTTTGACCCGCGGCGGCGATGGGGCCGTGGCAATGCACGCCACGGGACGGCACGAAGTGCCCGTGGTGGCGGTTCCCGATCTCAAGGACACTGTGGGGGCGGGCGACACGTTCATGGGCAGCCTGGTCGCGGGTTGTTTGCGCGAAGGTTGGCGCAGCCGCGACCTGCTTGCCGCAGCAGGCGCAGACCAGATCCGGGATCTTCTGCAACTGTCTGCCAAAGCCGCGGCAATCAACTGCGGCCGCGTCGGGTGCGATCCGCCCACCTTGGCCGAATTGATGGACTAGGCCGACACCCAGTTGATGCGTGTGGGCCATGTTGGCATCGGCCCCGTTCCTCTTTGCCCCAAATCCAAACCACCGAGGTTCCGAGATTCCACACGAAACGCCCCTTGCAGACCTGTCGATCACGCATGCCGGTGGCGCGTTGATTGCTCCGCTGTCGCGCGCGGAAGGCGATCCGCAAAACGGTGTTTATGAATCGGGCGTCTACGCAGACAACGGCACGGTCATCGCGGACAGCCTGCAATCGCGCAGCTATGGGCCGATCACACGCGCGGGGTCTTTCGAGGAAGCCGCCGCAATCCCCGATGATGTGGTCTATATGGGCCGACTGGACGACCATTTCGGTCACTTCCTGCTCGAAGGGCTCGCCCGGGCGTGGGCGCTGGACGATCTTGGGGACCGGGCCGTTGCCTGGTCGGTGCCGCTGAACAGCGGACGCCGCGCTTACCTGCCCTGGCAAGCCGGTCTGCTGGCCCAATGCGGTTTGCACGGCAAAACCCATTTTGTCGACCGGCCGACCCGATTTGCAAACGTGGCCGTGCCAGAACCCGGCTTTGTAATCCAGGACACATTCCATCCGCAGCACGCGGCCTATCTGGATCGCCACAGCGCGCGACATGCCCCGCGAAGGGGGCGCAAGATATGGCTGTCGCGCAGTCGGCACGACGGCGTTGGCGGACTGATCGGGGTCACGCGCCTTGAACAGCGGCTGTCCAAGGCAGGGTGGACCATTCTGCACCCCCAGGAGATGCCGATCGAAAGGCAACTGG
>CAYWND010000115.1:6595-7722 GCA_964459085.1 uncultured Oceanibium sp.
CCAACCGTTTCAGTCCAGTCCGGCTTGTTTCGTGCCATCGCGGGCGCCGAACATGTGGCGGGGGAACAGGGGTCGGCCTTTCACATCCTCATGCTGCTTACCGGTGCAGACAGGCTGCGCATTGACATCTTCGACCGAACCCCACCCGGCCGACAGCCAAACAAGAACTATGACACCATCGCCCGTGCGAAAGGCTTCGACCAGCATATCCATCGGGCCACGACCCTGCGCCATATCGACGACACCGGCGCACGCATCTTCCCGAATTTCGCAGAAATCCTTACCACACTCGGGGTGGAACCCGATCCACCATCCGCCCCGCCCCAACGCCTCACACACAGCGCGCGGCGGCTCAATCGGATCGCCGAGATCACCGGCGCGAGTTCCTATCTCGAGGTCGGGGTGGCGGCGGGCGAGACCCTTCTGGGCGTGGAACTCACCGACAAGACCGCGGTCGAGCCCGCGTTTCGCTTTGACCACAGATCCGTTGACGACGGCACACGGTTTTTCGAGGTGACCTCGGACCAATTCTTTGCGCACTTCACCAACGCCCGGACGCGATTCGACCTGGTGTTTTTGGATGGTCTGCACACGTTCGAGCAGACCTTCCGGGATTTTTGCGCAACCCTCGCCTGCACCGGTCCCGATACGGTCTGGGTGATCGACGACGTGATGCCCAGCGACCCGTATTCGATGTTGCCGACCCCTGCCGAAGCCGTGCGCAGACGGACCGAGGCCGGGGGCAAGGGCGGTGCGTGGCACGGGGATGTGTTCAAGGTCGTGCTGGCGATCCGCGAGTTTTTCCCCAACATGGATCTCAGGACCATCGCAACCGGCGGCAACGCATAGACCGTCGTCGTTCGCCGCCCCGATCCCGCGTTCGCGCCCACCCTCGGCTCGTTCGAGACCATCAGCCGGATGGACTATTTCGACTTTCTCGACAAAAAGGACCTGCTGCGTCCCCTGCCCGAAGATCAGGTCATGGCCTGGCTGTCCCGGCACTTCGACAAACAACGGTAGGGGCTGGTACCCGAGGCCGGACTCGAACCGGCAAGCCTTGCGGCGGCGGATTTTGAATACGCTGCGTCTACCAATTCCGCCCCTCGGGCCCCTGGCCCGACCCGGCG
>CAYWND010000116.1:0-7666 GCA_964459085.1 uncultured Oceanibium sp.
ACCTTTGGTATGGCTTGGCCGCCCGCATCCAGTTGAGCAATCGCTTCCAGCCCCTTTGAGAAAACGATGGCGTCGATGTCCTCGAGAACAGACAATTGTGCCGCGATCGGAAGAAACGCGGCCGGGGCAAGAATACCTTCCTGCGGGTGCCGCCAGCGCACCAGCGCTTCCACGCCCGAGAACGCATGTGTCCGCGCATCGAATTGTGGCTGGAAAAACGGTTCAAATTCCTGGTTCAAGATTGCCCGCTCGATCTCGGATGCGATCCTGCGGTTTCTGACCACACCGTCGTGCAACGCGCGAGTGTAGGTTACAACTGTGTTTCGCCCCCGCTCTTTTGCGGAGTAGAGCGCGGCATCCGCACCGAGCAGAAGTTCGCTGTTGTCGACATGGCCGTCGGCGGCGGCGGCAATTCCGAAACTGGCACCAATCCGGCAACCGCGGTCGTCGAACGCCATTTCCTTCTGAATTTCTGTCAACAGGCTCTCGGCCAGAATCTGACCGTCGGTGCCGGTCTTCTCCTCGCCAAGTAGGATGACAAACTCATCGCCACCGACCCGCGCTGCCATGTCACCTGCACTGATTTGGTCCCGCAGAATGCGGCTGACCTCGGTCAAGACAAAGTCGCCTGCGGCATGTCCCAACGTGTCGTTCACGTTCTTGAAGTGATCGAGGTCGATGCGGATGAGGACCCGGTCCTTTGCCTGTTTCGCCTTGATATCTTCCAGAGCCGTGTCCAGGGCGCGCCGATTGGGCAAACCTGTCAGCGGGTCGTGCTGTGCCTGATACTCGATCTCGGCCTTCGCCTTGAGAACCTCTTCCTGGGCGCGCCGGGCCTTTGTGATGTCTGTGGATATGGCGACAAACCGATAGGGCCGGCCCGATCCGTCGAATTGCGGCGCGATGCTCAACGCGTTCCAATAGTCGGACCCATCCGATCGGTAGTTCAGAATCTCGACCCTGATCGGCTCGCGGTTTGCCAATGCCTTGGCGATCCGTGCCCGGATCTCGGGGCTGGTCCTGGGGCCCTGGAGAAGCCGACCAGGGGGTTTCCCCACAATTTCAGACGGTTGATAGCCGGTTGTTTCCGTGAACGCCTGGTTGACCCAGGTGGTTTTGCCTTCAAGGTTTGTGGCGATGATCGCATCGTTGGCACGTTCCGCGATGTCCGCAAGCTCGCGCAATTCCCGTTGCTTGTTACGCAACTCTTCTCGGGACTCTTGTAGGGCCCGGTGCGGTGTCACGATGGCCCGGTAGCCTGCAATCGACATCAGGCCGAACGGCAATATCAGGAACAATCCGACACCATAGACGACGCGCTCGACCAATTCTCCACCGATGGCTTCGACGGTCATGCGGTCGGGAACCAGCATCACGTGAAAATTCGTACCTTCGATTAGGACGGTCGCAACGTCCCCGGCACTTATTCCCCACCTTTCTGCCATTGCAATCTGGAAGGGCGTGGCAAGGCGCGTGGTGCCAATGCTGGTGCGTTCGGGCATGATACCGGCCAGATCCATCGAGATCTCGAATACGATGGCGCCCTCGGTACTGCCGCGATACCTGATTGGCTTGGCGATAAGAAAGCGTGCATCTGACCGCCCGGCGCCCGGCCTGTAGGCGAATTGGGTTTCCGGGACCTCATTGCCAAGGATCCGGCGTGCGGCCCCCACCTTCTCGGCGCTGAAGAACAGACTTCTGGCCTCTTCGAACTCATAGCGATGCATCGGATTGCCCAAAAAGTCGAATACCTCCATGGCGATCATTCTTTCCGGTCCTTCGAACTCGGCCATGAAATCGCTCAGGGCGTCGGCAGTCGCCTCGTCACCGATCACATAGTTGATGACCGTCCGATCGCGCGCCGCAAATCGCAACTGCAATGCCGCATCCCGGAGCGCGATTGTCACGGCCTGGGCGTTGGACATTGCGGCGTCCGTCACGGCGCGGTCCTGCATGTCCCGCAATATCGGACCAGCCGCCAGGCGCACGCCGACCACCGATGCGAGGACCGCCATAAGATAGCCGATCAACGTCAGGGCCACAAAGCGCTGGCCCAGAGTATCCCTCCTAAACACGCTGTCAGCTGCCCCGGTCGACCGAAGTTAGTCGTCCTTCTTCGGTAAAGGCGGCAAGACACAGATCGTCACCGCCCAAAGCCTCGTGCGCATCGATCGCATCCGGCGTCACGCGAGCATAGGGACGGTCGTAGGTCCGCAGGATCCCGACAACGGGTTCGTTCAGGCTTTCCAGCGCGTCTTTCAATGCGCGGCGGCGCATCCTGATCCCGTCATTCCATTCTGATCCGGCAGCGGCCTGGCGAACCGCGGCGATCAGAATGCCGCCAAGATCGTATCCATGTGCAAATGCGGCCGGCGCGTCAAAGTCCGCCAGTGCCTGGACGTTCGCCCCCAGCGCGCGCGCGATGGCCAGCGCGCCGTCCAACTGGATCTTGCGTTCATTGGCCACCTGCAGCCCGCACGTCTGCAAGACCCGCAGCCTCAACTGGTCGCGCATGTAATGGGGAATGTCGCTTGCCGTTGTTTCGGTCAGGATGCCCCAGTGCGAGATGAACCGGATCTGGGGATGTATTTCGTGCAGGCCGCGGATCACCGGAACACCGGCCGAGCTGGTCAGGACCCCAATCGCGCAGTCGGATCGTGCCTTCGCGACCTGCCTGGCGATACTGCGCGCGGCCGCAGGCCCTGTTTCGACATTGACCATAACAGTCAGGACGGGATCGATCCCCGCCGCGTCCGCCGCTTGGGTCATTGTGGCAAGGTTCGCGCGGCCCCATCCGGTATCGACCAGCAGCAATGCAATGCGCTGGCATCCGCTTTCCAGTGCGGTGTCGATCAGAAAGGGTCCGGCCTTGGTATCGTCAACGGACAGGCGGAAGATATAGTTGTTTTCGGTGCCCCCCATGCGGGTGACCGGCCCGGCGGCCGACCATGGCAGCAGCAGTGGAATGCCTGAGGAGTTGATAAAATCGCCATAGGTCAGGTATGGCGGCGACTGTTGACCCCCGAACACCGCAAGCGCGGACTGGTCGTCCAGAAATTTGATCATGTTGTGGTGCGAACGCTTGGCTGTGCCGCGATGATCCACCCTGACAACGTCCAGCGGATGTCCGGCAACGTTCCCCCCGGCCTGCGCAATAGCGGTTTCCAAGCCCAGAGCGACCGCATCGCCAACGGCGCTGGCATTGCGAAAGTCGGCATCGACGTAGATGCGCAATGTCTCTGCTGCTGCAGCCGTAGGTGGTTTGGCCGCTGCAATAGCGCAAGCCGCCACGACCCCCGGGATCAGCGATTTCCAAATTGTTTTGAGCATGGAGATCCTCTCCTGCAAGGCAAGATACGGCACTGAATTTGTATGCAGCGCCCGCGCGCAGGCACCATGCCGCGAGAGTCCTAAGATTTGCCTTCTCGAAGGTCGATCTGGCCGCCGGGGACGGCGCATTCGCGCCGTGGAAAGGCGCATCGCAGGGTTGTCAGGCGGACCGACTGGACGTCCCGGTCGGTTTGGCTTCGTGCTGGCGCCACCAGCCTGCGATGTCGGAGATAGGCATCGGCATGCCTAACAGATAGCCCTGGATACAAGTGCAGCCGATATCTCGCATGACCGCCAGTTCCCCTGGCGTTTCCACGCCTTCACCAAGCACTTTCATCCCCAGTTTCCGACCGAGCCCGACAATCGCCTCGGTGATCAGGCGCAACTCGGGGTCCCGGTCGATGCCGGCCACCAGGCTGCGGTCGATCTTTATGCGTTCCACCGGAAACTGCCGAAGGCTGGTGATAGCCGTGTGACCCGTCCCGAAATCATCCAGCTCAATCGCAAATCCCTGTGAGGACAGCCGGTGGATGTTGCTGACCACGTTCGCGGTGCGATCATGCAGAAGGGTGGACTCGAGGATCTCGATGCGCAACTGCTGCGGCCGGATGCCATGTTGATCGACGGCCCATTTCAACTTGTCCACGATGATGGGATCAGAGAGCTGGGCCTCGGACATGTTGATGCTGACGGCTGTCGCGGTGAATCCTTCGCTTTCGAGCATGCGAACAGCATCCAGGCTTTTTTCCAGGATCACCCGGTCGATATCTCCGATCAGCCCGTCCTCTTCAGCGGCCGGCATGAACGCCCCCGCTGTCAGCAGCCCGCGGTTGGGGTGCTCCCAGCGGGCCAGGCTTTCAAAGCCGATAACCCGGCCATCGACAGCATCAACCTGCGGCTGGAAAAACGGAACAAATCGATCTGTCCGCAGGCTTTCACGGATTTCTTGCGCCAGCGAGGCAATCTCTATCGTTGCCTGACGCATCTGAGGCGTGAACAGCGTGCAGCGATTTCGACCGTTTCGCTTGGCGTCGTTCAGCGCAATGTCGGCATTTACCATCGCATCTTCGAGTGAATTGCCGCTGTCTTTGGACCAAAGGCAAACACCAACGCTGGATCCGAACTGGCAAAGCCTCCCTTTGTGGTAGGTCGTTTCGACGACCTTCTGACGTATATTTTCGGTATACGTTAGCAGCGATTTGGCTTTGAGATCGGTTCTCAGCAAAACCAGAAACTCGTCCCCGCCGACGCGTGCGACGATGTCGCGCGCGTCCAGCGCGTCCTTGAGGCGCCGCGCAACCTGGACAAGCACATAGTCGCCGGCATCGTGGCCCACGATGTCGTTGATGGCCTTGAACTTGTCCAGATCGAGGTGAAGCACAGCGACGGCGTCGCCTGGTCCAAGCGAGTCAAACAGCCTATCGACGAAGCGATTGACGGCGCGGCGGTTGGGAAGACCCGTCAACGGGTCGCTTTGCGCAGCTTCTTCGAGTTCCAGCTGCTTGTTGCGCAGCTCGGTGATGTCCATGCGAAACCCGACCATGCCGCCGTCGGACGTCCGCTGGTTGACCGATTTGATCCAGCGGCCATCATGCATCTGGTAATCGTCCTCGTAGAACGATCTCTTGCGCTGGACCAACAGGGCGTCCAGCCACTCATCCTCGCACCCGATCGCAGAAGGGATCATTCCTGCTTGCAGCCCGCATTTGATGATCTCTGAAAATGTTCGACCGGGAACCAGCGCATCCGGGCCGAGATTGTAGTAGTCCGCAACGCGTTGGTTATGGATCACCAGACGATCGTCTGAGTCGAACAGCCAGAAGCCTGCGGGGAGGGCCTCGATAGCGTCCGATAACCGTTGTTCTGCTTGCTCGGCCCGTTCGCGGCTGTTGACCTGGTTTGTGATGTCGATCCTGAGACCGACGCGCCCCCCGGCGGGTGTTGGTTTTTCACGGATGCGCAACCACCGGCCGTTTGCCAGCTTTTGTTCGATCCACACATTGCTTGCCAGATGGTCGGCAAGCCGTTGCTTCAGCCAGTCTTCTTGATCGGCGGGATCGACCGCATACTGCCCCCGCTCCAGCCCATAGCGCAGGATGTGCTCAAAGGTGGCGCCCGGCTGGATCGCCGGTGCACTTTCCGCGTAGATTTCCTTGTATTTCGAGTTGCAGACCACCAGTCGGTCGTCCCGATCGTACAGAACGAATCCATCCGGCAGGACCTCGATCGCCTCGAGCAGCGTGTTGCGCGCAAGCGTGGCCGACCGCTGAGCGTCGTTTCGGGACGTGGTGTCCGTGGTCAGGGCCAGGAACTGCGGACGGGGGCCACCGACAAAATGCAACGTGGTCTCGGCCTCGTAGCGGGTACCGTCACGACGGAGCAGGAGTGTTTCAAACTCCACTCGGTCTACGGCGCCGCGTTCGAGGGGTTCGACAAGTTTCCGAAACGATCCGGCATCATATTCAGGCAGCAAGTCGAGGGCTGTCGTGGACACCAATTCGTCCATTGCATAGCCGACGTTTTCGCGGACCATCTTGTTGGCCATCGTGACCTGCAATGTCCCGGCATCGAAGGTCAAGACCTCGGCCGGGACATCTTCGAAGCTGCGCTTCAGAATCTGGTCCATCTGGCTGGCGTCTATTTCGATCAATGTCGCTCAACCTCTTGCGAGCGGGGCTAAAATGATCGTCGTTTGCCCCGAAAGGTGCCGACGCCCCAGCCGCGAGATAGGCACAAGACTGTTTAAAGTCGGGTATACTGCGACCGGAAACTAGCGGGCTGACCGTTCAATCACGGCGGCGGCGACGGCCCGCCCTATGGCCGCTTGCGCGTCGGGGCCAAGGTGAATGCCTTCGTCGGGATCAACCGTCGCGACCTCGCCTGCGTCCAGGAAACCGACGCCGTTGCGGTCAGCGACCTCGGCCAGATACGCGCCCAGTCTGCGGGACTTTTCCGCGCCACCTTCGAACATCTCGGCCAGCCAGCCCCGTTCCTCGATCGGGACAGGCGCGACCAGCAGGACGTCCGGGCGCCCATAGCCCGGCCCGCAGGCGCTGGTGAGCACCGACAGGACCAGGCGTTCGACCGCAAGCGCGATATCCAGCGTCGACATGGAATGGCAGGCCTTCAGGTCGTTGGTCCCGATCATGATCGCAACGATGTCCAGTGGCATATGGCTTTCCAAAAGCGACGGTAGCACCAACAGGCCATTGCGGTGCGGCCCGGCGGTCGGGTCATCAAAGACGCTGGTGCGTCCCGGGTGCCCCTCTTCGACCACATGCCAGCTGTCGCCAAGTGCCGCCTGGGCCACGCCGGGCCATCGCTGCGCGCGACCGTAACGCTGCCGATCGGCTATTGATGCCATCGGCATCGTGCCGTGGGTGTTGCTGTCGCCATAGGCCAGCAGTGTCTTTTGATCCGCCATTTTGCCCTGCCATCTGTAAGCGCCCTGAAATCGGTAGCCCGGCGCAATCATTCTGTCCACCGGAGTGGGTCGGAAACCGGGTCTTTGCCCTTGCAAATCGCGCACCTTGGGCGTATCTGAGGGCTTTCCAACCTGAACCGACCGACCGGAGGGTGGCTGAGCATGGCCCGTGTGACCGTCGAAGACTGCATTGACAAGGTTCCGAACCGTTTCGAACTGGTGATGCTTGCCGCGCATCGTGCGCGGGAACTCAGCTCGGGGTCCGAGCTGACGCTTGACCGCGACAACGACAAGAACCCGGTGGTGGCGCTGCGCGAGATCGCCGAAGAGACGCTGACCTCGGACCATCTGCGCGAGGCGGCCATCGAAAGCCATCAGCGCCAGATCGAGGTGGACGAGCCGGAAGAGGATCAGATGGCGTGGCTGATGTCCAACGACCAGCCTGCGCCGGTCGAGGACGACATGTCCGAAGAGAAACTGCTGCGGGCCCTGATGGAAGCCCAGGGCGAGGGCTGACACCGCTCGGTCTCCGCCCCCTGACGGGAGAGGGGGCCGCTTGCGATGATCACCGCGGACGAGCTTGTCGATCTCATAAAGGTCTACAACCCCGGCACGGACGAGGATCTTGTCCGGTCCGCCTATGCCTATGGCGAGGCAGCGCATGAGGGGCAGGTGCGATCGTCCGGCCATCGAGGTCGCAGCACTGCTGACGGAACAGCGCCTCGACGACGCTACAATCGTCACCGCCCTTCTGCACGACACGATCGAGGATACGGGGTCGACCTATACGGCGGTCGAAACCCGGTTCGGGACCGAGATTGCGCAGTTGGTCGATGGGGTGACCAAGCTGACAAACCTTGAACTCAGCTCGGCCGAGACGCAGCAAGCCGACAACTTTCGCAAGCTGCGGCT